>NZ_JAYFNG010000014.1:0-64899 GCF_034933565.1 Raineyella sp. | reverse complement strand
CCGGTGCGGCCGCCCCCCCGACCGGCGGGCGGGACGGCTGGAAGGTGATCTACGCGGAGAAGCGTCGGGAGGAGGCTCTCCGCGCGTTGGGTTGGGAGGTCGTCCGGTGGGGATGGGAGGACCTCAACGACCCCGCGGCGCTGGCAGCCAGGATCCGGGCAGCCCAGCGCCGGGGAAGGCTACGGGCTCAGTACGACGAGGTGGTGAGACGTCGGGTCGGGTGATGGCTGGGGGCCTGGGGGCCTGGGTCGGGTCGGCTTGGGGGCCTGGGAGGTTGGCCTGGGGCGGGCCAGCCTGGGGGGCCTGGGAGGTTGGCCTGGGGCGGGTCGGCCTGAGGGTGGGATCGGCCGACGCTACGCACACTCGCTGCCGGAGCTCCGTCGGCCGGCGCGACGTATGTCGTCCGACGTGAGGAACGTCGGCCTGCGTGGCTCGTGATGATCAGCGCCGGAGCGAGAGTCACCTGGCGAGACCAGTGCCGTCAGCTGCCGAAGCCGCGGCCAGCGCCCTCAGATGCCGAAGCGCGCCGACACGCCGCGGGACAGCAGGTCGATGCCCAACTCCAGGGCGTCGCGGTCGTCGGTGGGCTGTCCGACGATGACACCGAGGGCCACGGCCTGGGCGCGCGACTGCTCGTTGAGGGTCAGGCCGAGGGTGAGGTGCAGTGCCGTCTCGCCGATGGCCTCGGCGTCGGTGGTCGGCAGCCCGGCCGAGACCAGCAGCCGTACGAGCGGTTCCTGCGGCCGCAGCGTTCCCAGGCTCAGTGCCAGGGCCGACGAGGTCAACTCGGCACCGTCCCGGTGGGCGAGCAGCGCCGACCGGAGCGAACGGGCCCACTGTGGCAGTGCCTGACGCCAGTCGTCGTCGGGACCGGGGGCGCAGACCTCGGCGAGGATGCGGTCAGTGACGGCGGCGAGCAGCTCCTGCTTGTTCGCGTAGTGCCAGTAGAGCGCGCCGGGCTGCACCTTGAGTGCGGTCGCCAATCGGCGCATGGTCAGGTCGGCCAGCCCGTACGTATCGAGGATCTCGAGGGCCTTGGCCAGCACATCGGCTCGGCTCAGTGCCATGGATCCTCCTGTCGTGGGTGGTGCCCCACGAGACTATCCGGCCCGGGTGACATCGTTGGGCGACACCATCCGTCCCGGGCGAGGCGAGCGGGCTGCGCCGAGGCCTGCCCATCGGCTGCCCGGCCTCGGCGAGGCTGTCCGGACCCGACGAGGCTGTCCGGCCCGGGCGACATCATCCGCTCCCCAGCTCCTGAACACCATCCGACACACCCACCTGAACACCATTCAGGAAACCTCTTGAACACCGTATAGTGAACGTCGTTCAAGTGGTCGGTGTGCAAGCAACCTGCTGTTCACCGTGTGTACGCAGAGTGCTGTGCGAACGGCTGCTGTTCGCCATCCCGTTCAGCACCGCCTGTTCAAGCGGCCGCTGTGCGGACAACGCCCGTTCTGGCAATCGGCGTGCACGACGCCGATGCCCGTACGTACGGGCACTCGCCGACGAGACACCGAAGCCACGAGGAGAACCATGGCCCTGCAGGACACGCTCACCGACCGGTCCGCCGCGGAGACCGCCGCCCCCGTCGATCCGCAGGTCGATCCGCAGGCCTTGGCCGATGCTGTCCTGGCCGGTCGGGCGGTGACCCCGGGCGAGGCGTTGGCCGTCCTGCACACCCGTGACGACGAGGTGCTCGGCCTGGTCGCAGCGGCCGGACGCCTGCGCAGGCACTGGTTCGGCAACTCGGTCAAGCTCAACTACCTGGTCAACCTCAAGTCGGGGCTGTGTGCCGAGGACTGCGGCTACTGCTCCCAGCGGCTGGGGTCGGAGGCCGACGTACTGACCTACTCGTGGCTCTCCCGCGACGAGGCGGTCCGGGTCGCGAGGGCCGGGATGGACGCCGGCGCCCGGCGGGTCTGCCTGGTCTCGTCCGGTCGCGGCCCGTCGAACCGGGACCTCGACCGGGTCAGCGACATCATCGACGGGCTCAAGGAGGCCGACCCCGAGATCGAGGTCTGCGCCTGCCTCGGGCTGCTCAAGGACGGCCAGGCCGAGAAGCTCGCCGCGGCCGGGACCGACGCGTACAACCACAACCTGAACACCGCCGAATCGCACTACGACGACATCTGCTCCACCCACACGTACGCGGATCGGGCCGACACGGTCGCGAAGGCCAAGCAGGCCGGCCTTTCGGCCTGCTCGGGGCTGATCGCCGGGATGGGGGAGACCCCCGAGGAACTCGTCGAGGTGGCCTTCGCACTCCGCGGGATGGACTCCGACTCGGTGCCGGTCAACTTCCTGATGCCCTTCGACGGCACCCCGCTCGAGGGTGTGCACGCGCTCACCCCGCTGCAATGCCTGCGGATCCTGGCCATGGTGCGATTCGTGAACCCGGACAAGGAGGTCCGGATCGCCGGCGGCCGCGAGGACAACCTGCGCTCGCTGCAGCCCTTGGGCCTGGAGGTCGCCAACTCGATCTTCCTCGGCGACTATCTCACCTCCGAGGGGCGGGCCGGGGCCGCCGACCTGCAGATGATCGCCGACGCCGGGTTCGTCCCGGTGGGGGCGGAGGACGACCCGGCCCACCTCGCCCCGACCCGGGACCAGGGCGCGCCCGCGATCCGGCGTCGGGGTGCCGGCACCGCGCTGGCCCCCAACGCCTGACCGACGCCTCTGGCATGCCGTGCCCGGAAGTGCTGCCCTCCGGCAGTCGCCGGGCGTCCCCGGTGTGTGCGGTCGGTCGGCCCTGGGGCCGGTCGTACGCTCCGTGGTGATCCCCTGTGGTGGTGCGATGTGGTGGTCCGGGTGGCGTACGATGAGCCCGGCGAGCGGATGTGTGGCGGTGACGCACGGAGTGCTGCCCACTGTTCACCCGAGACGGCTGGCAGGCCGACACGCAGGGCGGTAGGCTGACGGCAGCGCACCGGACATGGGCTATGCTTTCGGGTTTGCGTTTCGCGTCATGGTCGTGTAATGTCGGCGTTTGCCTGTTGTCGCCTGCCGCCATTGATGCCTCTCCATGCGTTCCTCCTCGTTCGTCGAGGATCGTCGTGGGTGGCCCTTCCCTGGTTGCGTGGCACTGGCACCACATCGCCTGCCAGTTCTGGAAGGACCAAACTGTTGGCCGCCGCGCGCATTGCCTCGAAGAACACCGACGTCATCTCCTCGACGGGACGCATCTCGTTCGCGAAGATCTACGAACCCTTGCAGGTGCCCCATCTGCTCGATCTTCAGATCAGGTCGTTCGATTGGCTGGTCGGTAACGACGCCTGGAAGGCGTCGGTTGAGGAGGCCCAGGAGCAGGGCCGCACCGATATCAACACCAAGTCCGGGCTGGAGGAGATCTTCGAGGAGATCTCGCCGATCGAGGACTTCTCCGAGACGATGTCGCTGTCGTTCCGCGACCACCGTTTCGAGGACCCGAAGAACTCGGTCGACGAGTGCAAGGAGAAGGACGCCACCTACTCCGCGCCGCTGTTCGTCACCGCGGAGTTCATGAACAACGACACCGGTGAGATCAAGTCCCAGACGGTGTTCATGGGTGACTTCCCGCTGGTCACGGAGAAGGGCACCTTCATCATCAACGGGTCCGAGCGCGTCGTCGTGTCGCAGCTGGTCCGTTCCCCGGGCGTGTACTTCGAGAAGACCCCGGACAAGACGTCCGACAAGGACATCTACACCTGCAAGATCATCCCCTCGCGCGGCGCGTGGCTGGAGTTCGAGGTCGACAAGCGCGACCAGGTGGGCGTACGCCTCGACCGCAAGCGCAAGCAGTCGGTGACGGTGCTGCTCAAGGCCCTCGGCTGGACCAACGAGCAGATCCTGGAGGAGTTCGGCCAGTACGAGTCGATCCGCCACACGCTGGAGAAGGACCACACCACCGGCCAGGACGACGCTCTGCTGGACATCTACCGCAAGCTGCGCCCCGGTGAGCCGCCGACCGTCGAGGCGGCGAAGAACCTCCTGGAGAACTACTACTTCAACCCGAAGCGTTACGACCTGGCCAAGGTCGGCCGGTACAAGATCAACAAGAAGCTGGGTGTCGGCCTGCCGTTCGACCAGCAGGTGCTGACCATCGACGACATCGTCTCGTCCATCCGCTACGTGGTGGCCCTGCACGACGGCCGGACCAGCCTGCCCGGCGTCGACGCCAACGGTGAGGTCGAGGACGTCCTGGTCGAGGTCGACGACATCGACCACTTCGGCAACCGTCGTCTGCGTACGGTCGGCGAGCTGATCCAGAACCAGCTCCGGATCGGCCTCGGCCGGCTCGAGCGCACCGTCCGTGACCGGATGACCACCCAGGACATCGAGGCGATCACCCCGCAGACGCTGATCAACATCCGTCCGGTGGTGGCGGCGCTGAAGGAGTTCTTCGGCACCTCCCAGCTGTCGCAGTTCATGGACCAGAACAATCCGCTGGCCGGCCTGACGCACAAGCGGCGCCTGTCCGCCCTGGGCCCCGGCGGCCTGTCCCGTGACCGGGCCGGCATGGAGGTCCGTGACGTCCACCCGTCGCACTACGGCCGGATGTGCCCGATCGAGACCCCTGAAGGCCCGAACATCGGCCTGATCGGTTCGCTGGCGTCCTTCGCCCGGGTGAACGCGTTCGGCTTCATCGAGACCCCGTACCGTCGCGTCGTCGACGGCAGGGTGACCGACAGCATCGACTACCTCACCGCCGATGTCGAGGATCGCTACGTCATCGCCCAGGCCAACGCGCCGCTGCGCGAGGACGGGACGTTCGTCGAGGACCGCATCCTGGTCCGCAAGCGCCACGGTGACGTCGACACGCTGCCGAGCTCGCAGATCGACTACATGGACGTCTCCCCGCGCCAGATGGTGTCGGTGGCCACCGCCCTGATCCCGTTCCTCGAGCACGACGACGCGTCCCGGGCCCTGATGGGGTCCAACATGCAGCGTCAGGCGGTGCCGCTGGTCAAGTCCGAGGCCCCGTTCGTCGGCACCGGCATGGAGTACCGCGCGGCCGTCGACGCCGGCGACGTCACCCTGGCCAAGAAGCCCGGTGGTGTCACGTCCGTCACCGGCGACGTGGTCGAGGTGTCCAACGACGACGGCACCCTGTCGGCGTACAAGCTGGAGAAGTTCGTCCGGTCCAACGCCGGCACCTGTGTCAACCAGCGCCCGCTGGTCCGGGTGGGGGAGCGCGTCGAGGTCGGCACCCCGCTGGCCGACGGCCCCTGCACCGACAACGGTGAGCTCTCGCTGGGGCGCAACCTGCTCGTCGCGTTCATGCCGTGGAACGGCCTGAACTACGAGGACGCCATCATCCTGTCCCAGCGCCTGGTGCAGGACGACGTGCTCACCTCGATCCACATCGAGGAGCACGAGGTCGACGCCCGCGACACCAAGCTCGGTGCCGAGGAGATCACCCGGGACATCCCCAACGTGTCCGACGAGATGCTGGCCAACCTCGACGAGCGCGGCATCATCCGGATCGGCGCCGAGGTGACCACCGGCGACATTCTGGTCGGCAAGGTCACCCCGAAGGGCGAGACCGAGATGACCTCCGAGGAGCGCCTGCTGCGCGCCATCTTCGGGGAGAAGGCCCGCGAGGTCCGCGACACCTCGATGAAGGTGCCGCACGGCGAGTCCGGCACGATCATCGGCATCAAGGTGTTCGACCGCGACAACGGCGACGACCTGGCCCCCGGCGTGAACCAGATGGTCCGCGTCTACGTGGCCCAGAAGCGCACGATCTCCATCGGTGACAAGCTCGCCGGCCGTCACGGCAACAAGGGCGTCATCTCGAAGATCCTGCCGCAGGAGGACATGCCGTTCCTCGAGGACGGCACCCCGGTCGACATCATCCTGAACCCGCTCGGCGTCCCCTCCCGGATGAACGTCGGCCAGGTGATGGAGCTGCACCTCGGCTGGATCGCCAAGTCCGGCTGGGACGTCACCGAGGTCGACGAGCCCTGGGCCGAGCGGCTGCGTTCGGTCGGTCTCGGCCTGGTCGAGGGTGGCCAGTGCCTGGCCACCCCGGTCTTCGACGGCGCCACCGACGAGGAGCTCGCCGGTCTGCTGAAGTACGGCCTGCCGAACCGCGACGGGCTGAAGGTCATGCAGGGCACCGGCAAGGCGCGACTGTTCGACGGCCGCTCCGGCGACCCGTTCCCGGAGCCGATCGGCGTCGGCTACATGTACATGCTGAAGCTGCACCACCTGGTCGACGACAAGATCCACGCCCGCTCCACCGGCCCGTACTCGATGATCACCCAGCAGCCGCTGGGCGGCAAGGCGCAGTTCGGCGGTCAGCGCTTCGGTGAGATGGAGGTGTGGGCCCTCGAGGCGTACGGCGCCGCCTGGGCGCTGCAGGAGCTGCTCACCATCAAGTCCGACGACGTGTCGGGTCGTGTGAAGGTCTACGAGGCCATCGTCAAGGGCGAGAACATCCCCGAGCCGGGCATCCCCGAGTCCTTCAAGGTCCTGATCAAGGAAATGAAGTCCCTGTGCCTGAACGTGGAGGTGCTCTCCTCGGACGGCGTCGTGCAGGACCTGCGCGACGCGGAGGACGAGAACTACCGCGTGCCGGACGGTCTGGGGGTCGACCTGCGTCGTCGCCCCGGCCCGGACGTCCTGGCCCAGGGCTGACTTCCCTCACCCACCAGCAACTCTTTCAGGACTATCAGCCCGCCTGACGGGGCGGGAGGAAGAGATACATCGTGCGCGACGCGAATTCCTTCGACGAACTGCGGATCGGCCTGGCCACGGCCGAGGACATCCGCGGCTGGTCACACGGCGAGGTGAAGAAGCCGGAGACCATCAACTACCGCACCCTGAAGCCGGAGCGGGACGGCCTGTTCTGCGAGAAGATCTTCGGCCCCACCCGGGACTGGGAGTGCTACTGCGGCAAGTACAAGCGTGTCCGGTTCAAGGGCATCGTGTGTGAGCGCTGTGGCGTCGAGGTCACCCGCTCCAACGTCCGTCGTGAGCGGATGGGCCACATCGAGCTCGCCGCCCCGGTGACGCACATCTGGTACTTCAAGGGTGTGCCGAGCCGGCTCGGCTACCTCCTCGACATCGCGCCGAAGGACCTGGAGAAGGTCATCTACTTCGCCGCGTACATGATCACCAGGGTCGACGAGGAGGCGCGCCACCGCGACCTCCCGTCCCTCGAGGCGAAGATCAACCAGGAGAAGGCGAACCGCCAGAAGCAGCGCGACGCCGCCATCGAGCAGAAGATGCGCAAGCTCGAGGAGGACCTTGAGAAGCTCGAGTCCGAGGGCGCCTCGGCCGACATGAACCGCAAGGTCCGGGCCCAGGCCGAGAAGGAGATCAAGCTGCTGCGCGATCGCGGCCAGCGCGAGATCGACCGGCTGGACGCCGTCTGGGACCGGTTCAAGGGCCTGAAGGTCCAGGATCTGGAAGGCGATGAGGTCCTCTACCGGGAGATGAAGGCCCGGTTCGGCAAGTACTTCGCCGGCTCCATGGGCGCCGCCGCCATCCAGCAGCGGCTGCGTGACTTCGACCTCACGGCCGAGTCCGAGAACCTGCGCACCATCATCCGTAACGGCAAGGGCCAGCGGAAGACCCGCGCGCTCAAGCGCCTCAAGGTGGTGTCCGCGTTCATCCAGACCGGCAACTCGCCGGAGGGCATGGTCCTCGACGCCGTCCCGGTCATCCCGCCGGATCTGCGCCCGATGGTGCAGCTCGACGGCGGCCGGTTCGCCACCTCGGACCTGAACGACCTCTACCGTCGCGTGATCAACCGCAACAACCGGCTCAAGCGGCTGCTCGACCTTGGCGCCCCCGAGATCATCGTCAACAACGAGAAGCGGATGCTGCAGGAGGCCGTCGACTCGCTGTTCGACAACGGCCGCCGCGGCCGTCCTGTCACTGGGCCGGGCAACCGTCCGCTGAAGTCGATCTCCGACATGCTCAAGGGCAAGCAGGGCCGGTTCCGCCAGAACCTGCTGGGCAAGCGCGTCGACTACTCCGGCCGTTCGGTCATCGTGGTCGGCCCGCAGCTCAAGCTGCACCAGTGCGGCCTGCCGAAGACGATGGCCCTGGAGCTGTTCAAGCCGTTCGTGATGAAGCGGCTGACCGACCTCAACCATGCGCAGAACGTCAAGGCCGCCAAGCGGATGGTCGAGCGCAAGGACCCGCGGGTGTGGGACGTCCTCGAAGAGGTCATCACCGAACACCCGGTGCTGCTCAACCGCGCACCGACCCTGCACCGCCTCGGTATCCAGGCGTTCGAGCCGCAGCTGATCGAGGGCAAGGCGATCCAGCTCCACCCGCTCGTCTGCACGGCCTTCAACGCCGACTTCGACGGTGACCAGATGGCCGTCCACCTCCCGCTCAGCGCGGAGGCCCAGGCCGAGGCCCGGATCCTGATGCTGTCGACGAACAACATCCTGAAGCCGGCCGACGGTCGCCCCGTCACCCTGCCGACCCAGGACATGATCATCGGCATGTACTTCCTCACCCAGGAGCGCGACGGCCTGATCGGTGAGGGACGTGTCTTCCGCGACCCGGCCGAGGCCCGGATGGCCTTCGACCTCGGGGAGATCAAGCTCGGCACCAAGGTGACCATCCGGATGCGCGACATCGTCCCGCCGGAGGGCCAGGTGCTGCGCGAGGACGGCACCATCATGCTGGCGACCACCCTCGGGCGGACCATCTTCAACGAGGCGCTGCCGGCCGACTTCCCGTACGTCAACTACGAGGTGTCGAAGAAGCCGCTGGGCCGGATCGTCAACGACCTCGCCGAGCGCTACCCGAAGGTCGACGTCGCCGCCGCCCTCGACAACCTGAAGGACCTCGGCTTCGGCTGGGCCCCGCGGTCGGGCGCCACGGTGTCGGTCTCGGACATCCAGACCCCGGACAGCAAGCCGGAGCTGATCGCCCGCTACGAGGCCAAGGCCACCGCGATCGACAAGCAGTACGAGCGCGGCAAGTCCACTGCCGAGGAGCGTCGCTCCAACCTGATCGAGCTGTGGCAGCAGGCGACCGCCGAGCTGACCGAGGCGATGGAGGAGAACTTCTCGCACACCAACCCGATCTACATGATGGTGCACTCCGGTGCCCGAGGGAACATGACGCAGATGCGTCAGATCGCCGCCATGCGAGGCCTGGTGGCCAACCCGAAGGGCGACATCATCCCCTCGCCGATCAAGTCCAACTTCCGTGAGGGCCTGACCGTGCTGGAGTACTTCATCTCCACCCACGGTGGCCGGAAGGGCCAGGCCGACACCGCCCTGCGGACGGCCGACTCGGGCTACCTCACCCGTCGTCTGGTCGACGTCTCCCAGGACGTGATCATCCGCGAGGAGGACTGCGGCACCGAGTCCGGTCTGCCCAAGCGGATCGCGATCGAGAAGAACGGTGTGCTCGTCCCCGATCCGACCATCGAGACGGCGGTGTACGCCCGGTGCCTGGCCACCGACATCACCGACGCCGACGGTGAGGTCCTGCTGCAGGCCGGTGTCGACCTCGGCGACGTGAACATCGCGATGCTCATCGACAACGGGATCACCCAGGTCAAGGTGCGCTCGGTGCTCACCTGTGAGTCCACCTCCGGCACCTGCGCGATGTGCTACGGCCGTTCGCTCGCGACCGGCAAGCTGGTCGATGTCGGCGAGGCCGTCGGCATCGTCGCGGCCCAGTCGATCGGTGAGCCCGGCACCCAGCTGACGATGCGTACGTTCCACACCGGTGGTGTGGCCGGCGACGACATCACCCAGGGTCTGCCGCGTGTCGTCGAGCTCTTCGAGGCCCGCTCCCCGAAGGCCAAGGCCCCGATCGCGGGTGCCGCCGGCCGGATCCGGCTGGAGGCCACCGACCGCGGGCGCAAGATGTACATCGTGCCCGACGACGGCGCCGAGGAGTTCGAGGTGCTGCTGGGCCGTCGTGCCCGGCTGCTGGTGGAGGACGGCGATCACGTCGCGGTCGGCCAGCAGCTGACCAACGGTCAGCTCGACCCGCAGGACGTGCTCGAGGTGCTCGGTGTCGCCGCGGTGCAGCAGCACCTGGTGGACGAGGTCCAGAAGGTGTACGGCACGCAGGGCGCCCCGATCCACGACAAGCACCTGGAGATCATCATCCGCCAGATGCTGCGCCGGGTGACGGTGCTGGAGTCGGGCGACACCGACATGCTCCCCGGTGAGCTGGTCGATCGTCCGTCGTACGTCGCGCAGAACCGCAAGGTCGTCGCCGAGGGTGGCCAGCCCGCCCAGGGGCGTCCGGTCCTGATGGGCATCACGAAGGCCTCGTTGGCCACTGACTCGTGGCTGTCCGCGGCCTCCTTCCAGGAGACCACCAAGGTGCTCACCGACGCCGCCATCCACGGCAAGTCGGATTCCCTGGTGGGCCTGAAGGAGAACGTGATCCTCGGCAAGCTGATCCCGGCCGGCACCGGCCTGGAGCGCTACCGCAACATCCGGGTCGAGCCGACCCCGGAGGCGAAGGCGGCGGCCTACACGATGGCCAGCTACGAGGCGTACGACTACGACCTGATGTCCGGCGCCGGCACCTCGGTCCCGCCGCTGGACGACTTCGACCTGGGCGGCTACCGCTGATCGGAGTCGGTCACCGACGCTGAAGCGCCGTGGGGGTGTCCTGGTGGACGCCCCCACAGCGCTTCCGGTGGACAGCGAGGGGCCGCTCAGTACGGGTGTTTTGACCAACGGCTCGTAAGTCGGTAGCCTTGCTACCTGTGTCCGGCATGTCCGGGCCAGTCGCAGCGCCCGCTCGCGGGGTGATCGGTCATCGGCCATCGGCCGTCATGGGCCGATCGTGGTGAACAACCTGGGTGAGGTCCCGGACTGCGCAGTGCATGAGCAGTGCGCGGGGTCGGCCACCGAAGGCTTCCGTTCCGCCGGCAGAGCCGCGAACATGCGGTCGTTCCGCCGCCACGAGGCGACGTCGCGCGAGGGTTCTCCCGTGCGTACGTCCTCGTCGGTAGGGGATCGCAGCCAGGAGTCATCAGACCCCGCACAGGAGTCGTACGACATCAGGGCATACCCGACAGCCGGGTGCGCCCGACCAACGGAAAGAGATACCAGCCGGTGCCAACTATCCAGCAGCTGGTCCGCAAGGGCCGGACCGACAAGGCGACGAAGAGCAAGACGCCTGCCCTCAAGGGTTCTCCGCAGCGCCGTGGCGTCTGCACCCGCGTCTACACCACCACCCCGAAGAAGCCGAACTCGGCCCTGCGGAAGGTTGCCCGTGTGCGCCTCTCCAGCGGCGTCGAGGTGACCGCGTACATCCCGGGTGTGGGCCACAACCTGCAGGAGCACTCGATGGTGCTCGTGCGCGGCGGTCGTGTGAAGGACCTGCCGGGCGTTCGCTACAAGATCATCCGCGGCTCGCTGGACACCCAGGGCGTCAAGAACCGTAAGCAGGCCCGCAGCCGCTACGGTGCGAAGAAGGAGAAGTAATGCCTCGTAAGGGTCCCGCACCCCGTCGCCCGATGCCCGCCGACCCGGTCTACGGCTCGCCCCTGGTGAGCCAGCTGGTCAGCAAGGTGCTCGTCGACGGCAAGAAGTCCGTCGCGCAGAACATCGTCTACACCGCTCTCGAGGGCACCCGGACCAAGACCGGCGTCGACCCCGTGCAGACCCTCAAGCGTGCGCTGGACAACGTCAAGCCCGCCCTCGAGGTCAAGTCCCGCCGGGTCGGTGGCGCCACCTACCAGGTGCCGGTCGAGGTCAAGCCCGCCCGGGCCACCACCCTGGCCCTCCGCTGGCTGGTCGGGTTCTCCCGCGACCGCCGCGAGAAGACCATGGCCGAGCGCCTGATGAACGAGATCCTCGACGCCTCCAACGGCCTCGGCGCCTCGGTGAAGCGCCGCGAGGACACCCACAAGATGGCAGAGGCCAACAAGGCTTTCGCTCACTACCGTTGGTGACACACCCTGCTTCACGGCGCCGGGCGCCGATGGTCCGCTGCGACGGTTCGCACCTGGTGCGTACCGGTCGGGTTGGATCGTCGGCGCCCGGCGCCGTACCCTGTCCAGGGTCGCGTGTCGCACGCCCATCGGGCCGCGCCGCCATGGGGGCGTGCGTCGGCCACCACATCACTGACCACCGGTCACGCCGCCATGTGCGGTCCACCCGGAAGACCGCACACATGACGAGAGGTACCCTTCGTGGCTGTCGAGATTGAAACCGACCTCGCCAAGGTCCGCAACATCGGGATCATGGCGCACATCGATGCCGGTAAGACCACCACCACTGAACGCATCCTGTTCTACACCGGTATCAACTACAAGATCGGCGACACCCACGAGGGCACCGCCACGATGGACTGGATGGAGCAGGAGCAGGAGCGCGGCATCACCATCACCTCCGCCGCCACCACCTGCCACTGGCACGACATCCAGATCAACATCATCGACACCCCCGGCCACGTCGACTTCACCGTCGAGGTGGAGCGTTCGCTGCGCGTCCTCGACGGGGCGGTGGCCGTGTTCGACGGTGTCGCCGGTGTCGAGCCGCAGTCGATGACCGTGTGGCGCCAGGCCGACAAGTACGGTGTCCCGCGCATCTGTTTCGTCAACAAGCTGGACCGTACGGGTGCCAGCTTCGACCACGCGGTCGACACCATCCGGACCCGCCTGAACGCGACTGCCGCCGTGATGCAGCTGCCGCTGGGTGCCGAGTCCGACTTCTACGGCGTCATCGACCTGGTCGAGATGCGTGCCCTGGTGTGGCGCGGTGAGACCTCGGTCGGCGAGGACTACGAGGTCGAGGAGATCCCGGCCGACCTGCGGGAGGCCGCCGAGGCCGCCCGGGCCGAGCTGCTCGAGGTCGTCGCCGAGAACGACGACGAGTTCATGGAGAAATACCTCGGCGGCGAGGAGTTCACCACCGCGGAGTTCAAGGCCGCGGTCCGCCGGGCCGTGCTGTCCAGCTCGATCACCGCCGTGTTCTGCGGCACCGCGTTCAAGAACAAGGGCATCCAGCCGCTGCTCGACGCGGTGGTCGACTACCTGCCCTCGCCGCTCGACATCCCGGCCATCGAGGGCTTCAAGCCCGGCGACGAGTCCGTCGTGATCGAGCGTCACCCGGCCGACGACCAGCCGCTGTCCATGCTCGCCTTCAAGATCGCTGCCGACCCGCACCTGGGCCGGCTGACCTACATCCGCGTGTACTCCGGCCGCCTCGTGACCGGTGCCACCGTGCTGAACTCGGTCAAGGGCAAGAAGGAGCGCATCGGCAAGATCTACCAGATGCACGCCAACAAGCGTCAGGAGATCGCCTCCATCGGTGCCGGCCAGATCGTCGCCGTGATGGGCCTGAAGGACACCAGCACCGGTGACACCCTGTGCGATCCGGCCAACCCGGTCGTGCTGGAGTCGATGACCTTCCCGGCCCCGGTCATCGAGCAGGCCATCGAGCCGAAGTCGAAGGCGGACCAGGAGAAGCTCGGCATCGCCATCCAGCGGCTCGCCGAGGAGGACCCGACCTTCCAGGTGCACACCGACGAGGAGACCGGCCAGACCATCATCGCCGGCATGGGCGAGCTGCACCTCGACGTGCTGATCGACCGGATGAAGCGCGAGTTCCACGTCGAGGCGAACATCGGCAAGCCGCAGGTGGCCTACCGTGAGTCGCTGCGCAAGAAGGTCGAGAAGTTCGAGTACACCCACAAGAAGCAGTCGGGTGGTTCGGGCCAGTACGGTCGCGTCATCATCGACCTCGAGCCGCAGGAGCCGGGCGCGGGCTACGAGTTCGTCAACGCCGTCACCGGTGGCCGCATCCCCCGGGAGTACATCCCCTCGGTCGACGCGGGCATCCAGGAGGCCATGCAGTTCGGTGTGCTGGCCGGTTACCCGGTCGAGGACGTCAAGGTGACCCTGGTCGACGGCGCCTACCACGACGTCGACTCCTCCGAGCTCGCGTTCAAGATCGCCGGTTCGATGGCCTTCAAGGAGGCCGCCAGGAAGGCCAACCCGGTCCTGCTCGAGCCGATCATGTCCGTCGACGTGACCACCCCGGAGGACTTCCTGGGCACCGTCATCGGTGACCTGAACGCCCGTCGTGGCCAGGTCCAGTCGATGGAGGACCAGCACGGCAACAAGGTCGTGCACGCCCTCGTCCCGCTGTCGGAGATGTTCGGTTACGTCGGTGACCTGCGCTCGAAGACCTCGGGCCAGGCGTCGTACTCCATGGAGTTCGACTCGTACGCCGAGACCCCGAAGAACGTGTCCGACGAGGTCATCCAGAAGGCCCGCGGCGGCGAGTGATCGCCTGAACTTCTGATCGGCGCCGCATAGGATGGACCGGATAGTATAACCCCGGTTTGACTATGCGGCGCCGGTGCAGAAAACTTGGTCGGGTCACCCTCGGGAGACCCGGCGAAAGCGTCAGACCGGTAGTAATCAACGCTTGCCTCGCAACCAGTGAGGCGACCATCAAGAAGGAGCCCCAGTGGCAAAGGCCAAGTTCGAGCGGACCAAGCCGCACGTCAACATCGGCACCATCGGGCACATCGACCACGGCAAGACCACTCTGACCGCGGCGATCTCGAAGGTGCTCCACGACAAGTACCCGGACCTCAACGAGGAGTCTCCCTTCGACTCCATCGACAAGGCTCCCGAGGAGCGCCAGCGCGGTATCACGATCTCGATCGCGCACATCGAGTACCAGACCGAGAAGCGCCACTACGCGCACGTTGACTGCCCCGGTCACGCTGACTACGTCAAGAACATGATCACGGGTGCCGCTCAGATGGACGGCGCCATTCTGGTCGTGGCCGCGACCGACGGCCCGATGCCGCAGACCCGCGAGCACGTGCTGCTCGCCCGCCAGGTGGGCGTGCCGGCCATCGTCGTGGCGCTGAACAAGTGCGACATGGTCGACGACCCCGAGCTCATCGAGCTCGTCGAGATGGAGGTCCGCGAGCTGCTGGCTTCGCAGGAGTTCGACGAGGACTGCCCGGTCGTCCAGATCTCCGCCTACCAGGCCCTCCAGGGCGACCCCAAGTGGGTCAAGTCCGTCGAGGACCTGATGGACGCGGTCGACGAGTACATCCCGACCCCGGCCCGCGAGACCGAGAAGCCGTTCCTCATGCCTGTCGAGGACGTCTTCACCATCACCGGTCGTGGCACGGTCGTCACCGGCCGGATCGAGCGCGGTGTGATCAAGGTCAACGAGACCGTCGAGATCGTCGGCATCCACGACGCCACCCAGACCACCACGGTCACCGGTGTCGAGATGTTCCGCAAGCTGCTCGACGAGGGCCAGGCCGGTGAGAACGTCGGCCTGCTGCTGCGTGGCACCAAGAAGGAAGACGTGCAGCGCGGCATGGTCGTCTGCAAGCCGGGCTCGGTCACCCCGCACACCGAGTTCGAGGGCCGCGTCTACATCCTGAACAAGGACGAGGGTGGCCGTCACAAGCCGTTCTTCGCGCACTACTCCCCGCAGTTCTACTTCCGCACCACCGACGTCACCGGCGCCATCGAGCTGCCGGAGGGTGTCGACATGGTCATGCCCGGTGACAACACCGACATGAAGGTGAAGCTGATCCACCCGATCGCCCTGGAAGAGGGCCTGAAGTTCGCCATCCGCGAGGGTGGCCGCACCGTCGGCGCCGGCAACGTCACCAAGATCATCAAGTGATCCTGGCGTACCTGCCGCGCTGATCAGGCACCGCTGATCGCACCCGGAGGCCCGTCCCCAGACAGGGGGCGGGCCTCCGGCGTGTTCGGGTACGCTCACCCGGACGGGGTGGTGCTGGCCGGGTGGTGCCGGACGTCGGTGGTGCTGGCCGGGTGGTGGGGCCGCCCGGTGTCGGCCGGGTGGTGCTGGCTGGGTGGTGGGGCCGCTCGGTGTCGGCCGGGTGGTGCCGGACGTCGGTGGTGCGGGCCGGGTGGTGGGGCCGCCCGGTGCTGGATGCGCGGTAGGCACGGACAGGGCGTTCTCGCGGATGTTGGGTGGTTCCCGCGGATGCTGCCGGGGTCCGTGTGGTCGGCAAGGCGTTCCCGCGGACCTAGTGCTCTTCCCGCAGACACGTGGGTATCCGCGGGAACACACGAAGGTCAGCGGGAACACACGAAGGTCAGCGGGGACTCCGTCGCCCACGGGGCCGTCTTCCTGGGCCTGATGGAGCACCCTTGACCGGGGAAAATGGGCGTGTGAGGATCGCCGCATGTGCAACTACTGCGGCTGCCAGGACATGACGCTGATCCGCGACTACTACGCGGAGCACAACAGCTCCCGTGACCTGGCCGACGCCGCCCGGCGGGCGATGGACGCGGGGGCGTACGACACGGCGCGCGAGGAGATCGCCCGGCTGGCCACCGAGCTGGAGAGCCACTGGCAGGGTGAGGAGGGTGGTCTGTTCGCCGTGATGGTCGAGCGCTACCCGGATGACTTCGCCGACTACATCGCCCCGCTGGTCGCCGAACACCGGGCGCTGGCGGAGTTCCTGCGCGGGCTCGACATCACCGATGCCGTGCACCGGAAGGCCTTCGCCGACCAGGTCCTCGAACTGCACGAGCACATGCTGCGCGAGGAGGACTCGCTGTTCCCCGCCTCCGTGGTGACGTTCGACGGCGAGGACTGGACCCGGGCGATCGACGGCTGGCAGTCGGCGCACCCGGACCGGGAGCTCATCGCAGACTGAGGGCCGACGACGAGGCGGGGGACGGCGCGCGGGGCGCGGGGGGCGGGGCGCGGGGGGCCGATCAGGTGCACCGGGGAGTGCTCGGGCACAGCAGGCGATGCCCGGGCGCACCAGGGAGTTACCCAGGCGCAACCGGAAACGAGTAGCAGGAGCCTCAACAGGGAACGATCAGGCGCAGCCCTCCGGGCCGCAGGACGGCGCGTCACCGTTGTCGATGCTGATGAAGTTGCGGGGCGCCGGATGGGCTTCCTCCCACACCTTCTGCAGAGCCTGGGAGAACAGCTCGGTGGGCTGGGCGCCGGAGATGGCGTACTTGTCCTCGAGCACGAAGAAGGGCACCCCGGTGACGCCGATCGAGCGGGCGGTGCGGAAATCGGCGAGCACCTCGGCGCGGATCGCGTCATCGTCGAGGGCGGCCCGGACGGCGTCCTCGGACAGGCCGTGGCGGCCGCCGACCGCCACCAGCACGTCCGGGTCACTGATCGACTCGCCGCGGAGGAAGTGGGCTGCGAGCAGGTCGTCCTTCACTGCGGCGACGTCGGTCCCGGCGGTGCGCCGGGCCAGATGCAGCAGCTGGTGGCCGCGCAGCGAATTGGCCGGGACGAGGTGCTCGAAGTCGTACGTCAGGCC
The DNA here is from genome assembly GCF_034933565.1 of Raineyella sp. Classification (NCBI taxonomy): domain Bacteria; kingdom Bacillati; phylum Actinomycetota; class Actinomycetes; order Propionibacteriales; family Propionibacteriaceae; genus Raineyella; species Raineyella sp. The sequence continues at coordinate 47,667 of NZ_JAYFNG010000014.1, read as the reverse complement.
GACGGTGGCCGCCTGCTCCGACACCATCTCGAGCATCTGCCGGACCTGCTGGGCCGGCATCTGCTTGACCTCGGCGAGGTATTCCGCCTCGGTGCCGTTGTAGCGATCGGGCAGATCGGGATCCAGCTGGTAGGACCGCCAGGTCACCCGGACGTCGTCCCGGTGGGCGAAGCCGGCCAGTGCCGCCTCGAACCGGCGCTTGCCGATGTAGCACCACGGGCAGGCGATGTCGGACCAGATGTCCACGCGCAGGGTCATGGCGGCCTTCCTGTTGTTCTCATCCTGTTGTTGTCGTTGCGCCGGGTCGTTCCGTCCCGTCGCGCCGGGTCGTTCCAGGTCAGGCATCACCGGCTCGTCGCGTTGCCGGGGATCGTCCCGTTGTCTCGGCCCGTCCCGTTGCCGGGGATCGTCCCGTCGCCCCTCGGCCCGGTGTGGCCGGCGGCTCACTGCCGGACGAGCAGTCCCACCGGGTAGTCGACGAGGATGTCCGACAGTGCGACCGTACCCGACCACTCCAGTCCCTGCAGCTGGCCGCGATAGGTGCCATCGAGATGCACCACGGTGTCGCGCCAGCCGCCGCGGTGGGTGAGACCGTACGGCAGGCGGGTGGCCAGGGTGATCGCGCCGCCGCGGTCGAAGGCGAGGAGATGCTCGGCGGCCGGCCCCTCGGCATGCACCGGGGTGTAACCGGTGAACAGTTCCGGGCGGTCGCGTCGCAGCCGCAGCGCCCGGGAGGTGACCCACAGCTTGGCCGCGCCGGTGGCGTCCAGCAGCGGCGCGTCGGTGCGGCGGAGCAGCTCGGCGCAGGCGGCGAAGTCCACCGGCCGACGGTTGTCCGGGTCGACCAGCGACTCGTCCCACAACTCGGTGCCCTGGTAGACGTCGGGCACCCCGGGCATGGTGAGCTGGACCAGCTTCTGGCCCAGCGAGTTCGACCAGCCGGGGCGGGCGACCAACCCGAGCAGGGTCCGCATCAGCTCGACGGTGTCCGGGTCGTCGTACGCCCGGTCGATCGCCGCGTGCACCTCCTGCTCGAACTCCTCGTTCGGGTCGGTCCAGCTGGTCTGGTCGGACGCCTCGCGCATCGCCTTGGTGGCGTACGCGTGCATCCGCTCCCGGGAGATCGGTGCGGCGCCGATGAAGGTCTGGGCCAGCAGGTAGGCCAGCGGGCGATTGGCGATGTCCATCCGCTCCACCACCCCTTGGGCGAACGGGCCCCAGACGTCGCCGATCTCGGACAGTACGTTGAGCCGGGCCCGGATGTCCTCGCTGCGCTTGGTGTCGTGGGTCGACAGCGACGTCATCGACTCCGGCCAGGATGCCTGCCGCTGCGCCATCCGGCGGTGGAACTCCGCCACCCCGATCCCGAAGGTGCCCGGGTCGCCGCCGACCTCGTTCAGGGCGATGAACCGGGAGTAGCGGTAGTACGCAGTGTCCTCGACACCCTTCGCCGTCACGGCGCCGCTGAGCTGTTGGAACCGGGCGGCGATCTCGTCGGTCGGGTCGTGCAGCCGGCCGCTGATCGCCCCGATCACCTCGGCGAGGTCGGGGCGCGCCTCGGCGGCGGCCCGCTCGGCGGCGACGAGATAGCCGTCGCCCTGCGGCAGGTAGGACCGATAGACCTCGAAACGGGCGGCGATCTCGGCCAGCGCCGCCTCGAGCGATTCGGCCTCGAGCTCGGGGGCGAGCCGGGAGATCCGGTGCCGCTCCGCCTCCAGCAGGTCGTACGCCGCGGTGAGCTTGCCCTCCAGGACGTGGTCGGCGATGCCGACCTGGTCACCGGTGATCGAGGTGTAGATCCGGGTGAACTGCTTCTCGGCGCCCGGGTCGAGGAAGACGGCTCCGGCGTCGAACATCGCGTCGTAGCCGCTGGTGCCCTGGATCGGCCAGGTCGGCAGGTGCTCGCCGCGCTCGAGGATCTTCTCCCCGACGATCCAGGCGTCCGGCGCCAGCTCGCGCAGCCGGACGAAGTAGCCGCCCGGGTCGCACAGCCCGTCGGGGTGGTCCACCCGCAGGCCGTCGACCTGTCCGTCGGCGATCCACCGGGCGATCCGGGCGTGGGTGGCGGCGAACACCGCCGGGTCCTCCTGACGCAGCCCGGCCAGGGTGGTGACGGTGAAGAACCGCCGGTAGGTGACCTCGGAGTCGCCGCGGCGCCAGGAGATCAACCGGTAGTGCTGCCGGCCGTGGACGGCCGCGGCCGAGTCACCCGGTTGCCAGGTGCCCTCGGCGACCGGGTAGCGGTGGCCGAAGTAGTCCAGCTCCACCCCGTCCGGGGTCTCGACCAGGGTGAGGTTCTCGTCGCGGTCCTCGCCGAGCACCGGCAGCAGGATCGGGTAACGACTCCAGTCGACGTCGTACCAGGCGGCGTACGGGGAGTCCCGGCCCTCCTTGAGCACGCTCCACCAGCTCGGGTTCTGGGCGGGCTCGGCGATCCCCAGGTGATTGGGGACGATGTCGACGACGATCCCGATGCCGGCCGAGTGGGCCGCCTCGACGAGTTCGGCCCAGGCCTGTTCGCCGCCCCGCTCGTCGTCGATCCGGGTCGGGTCGACGCAGTCGTAGCCGTGCTCGGAGCCGGACGTCGAGGCGAGCACAGGGGAGAGGTAGAGCGCGCCCACCCCCAGGTCACGCAGGTAGCCCACCATCGCGGTGGCATCGCGCAGGGTGTACTCCCGGGTGATCTGCAGTCGGTAGGTCGAGGTGGGGGTGCGCACAGGTTGTCCTTCCGTCGCTCCCTCCTCACACTATCGGCGCCCGGGATCATGCGTAGGCTGGAGGCGCCGACACCGGCGCTGTCGACCCTGCTCGAGGAGAACCCATGACGTCCGTACCACTCGCCCCGACCACTCCGCTGCGCAGCGGCGGAGCGATACCGTTGCTCGGGCTGGGCACCTGGCCGATGACCGGACCCGCGTGCACCGAGGCGGTGGCGATCGCGATCGAGGCCGGCTACCGCCTCGTCGACACCGCGGAGAACTACGAGAACGAGGATGCCGTCGGGGCCGGTGTCCGCCGGGCCGCCGTCCCGCGCGAGGAGGTCTTCGTCACCACCAAGTTCAACAAGAAGTGGCACGGCCGTGAGCTGGTCCGCGCGTCGCTCGAGGCGGCGCTGGAGCGGATGGGTCTCGACTACGTCGACCTGCTGCTGATCCACTGGCCCAACCCCGACCAGGGCAAGCACGTCGAGGCGTACGAGGGTCTGCTCGCCGTTCAACAGGCCGGCCTGGCCAGAGCCATCGGCACCTCCAACTTCACCGAGCCGTTCCTCACCGACCTGTTCGGTCACGGGTACGTGCCCGAGGTGAACCAGATCGAGCTGGACCCGACCCGCCCACGGCGCGACCTGGTGGCGATCCACCGCGAGCACGGCATCGTCACCGAGGCCTGGAGCCCGCTGGGCCGCGACCATCGCGACGACCTGATGGCCTCGCCGGCCGTGGTCGAGGCGGCGCGCGCAGTGGGGCGTACGCCGTCCCAGGTGGTGCTGCGCTGGCAGGTGCAGCAGGGCTTCGTCGCCGTGCCGAAGTCCGCCGATCCGGGCCGCCAGGTGGAGAACCTCTCCGTCTTCGACTTCAGTCTGTCGGACGAGCAGATGGCGGCGATCAACGCTCTGGAGGACCCGCAGGCCGACATCGTCGACCCGTACGCATTCGGGCACTGACCGCCCGGCAGGTCCTCGCTGACGGCCCGGGCCGGTCGGCGTGCTCCGTACGGGGTGCCGGTCGGCCCGGGCCGCGGTGGCTGAGGTGCCGGCCCGGAGCCGACGTCGCTGTAGCATCGGCGCCGGCTCCCGCGTCCGCGTTCCGCCTGCGCCGACGGCGCTGTTCGTGCTGACCCGGAGGCTGCGCCGGCGGCGCTGTTGCGATAGCCTTGCCTCCCTTCTGCCAGCCTGTCCTCGCTATCGGGACGGTGCCTGGACGGTTACCCTCGAACCACATGAGCACCCAACAGGCCGCCGCGCCGGCCACGGACACGCGTTACCTCCGCCGCTTCATGTGGCTCTCGGTCGGTGCCGCCCTCGCCACGATGGCCATCAAGGGGGGCGCGGCCCTGTTGACCGGATCCGTCGGTCTGCTGTCCGACGCGATGGAGTCGATGGTCAACCTCGCGGCGGCCCTGATCGGCGTGTGGGCCCTGGGGCTGGCGGCCAAGCCGGCCGACGAGGGACACCCGTTCGGCCACGGCAAGGCGGAGTACTTCTCCTCCCTGGCCGAGGGATCGATGATCCTGGTCGCCGCGACGCTGATCATCTACACCGCGGTGGAGCGGCTGGTCCACCCCCGGCCGGTCGAGGGACTGGGGCTCGGCCTGCTGCTGGCCACCGGCGCCTCGCTGATCAACCTGGCCGTCTCGCTGGTGCTGCGCAGGGCCGGGCGCCGGCACCGGTCGATCGCCCTGGAGGCGGACGGCAAGCACCTGATGACCGACGTGTGGACCTCGGTCGGTGTGCTGGTCGGCATCGGCCTGGTCGCGCTCACCCACTGGCAGCCGCTCGACCCGATCGTCGCGCTGCTGGTCGGCGGCAACATCCTGTTCACCGGCTGGGGCCTGCTGCGCCGCTCCGGGACGCTGCTGCTGAGTTCCTCCCTGGACGCCGAGGACGTGGCCCGGATCCGGGCCGTCGAGGCCGACTTCGCCGCCCGCGAGCCGGTGCATTTCCTGGCCAGCCAGACCGTCCAGCAGGGCCAGCTGGCCGTCGTGCACTCCTTCATGTGTGTGCCCGACGACTGGACCGTCGGGCACGCCCGGGCCCTGGCCGAGCAGGTCAAGGGCGCCATCGCCGCGCAGCTGCGCCGCAGCGACGTGTACGTGCATGTCCAGTCGCACTCCTCGCACGACGTGCCCGAGGAGCCGCTGCCGGACAAGCCGGTGCCGCCCCGGCGCTGACCACGACGCCGTGCCCTGCCGGCCCGGCAGGGCACGCCGCCCGAGCAGCGACAGACCCGGACGTACGCCAGGCCCGGAGTGCCGGCCGACCTGTCGGGGTCCTGCCGACGTGCCGATCGGCTCAGCAGACCGCCGGGGCCGCGTCCGAGCCCACGGTGCCGACGAGGCGGACACCGGTCCGTTCGCCCTCGGCGAGCTCGGCCCAGGTACACGGCACCTCGATCTCGGTGATCGAGGAGACCGGGAAGGCACAGCGCTGCGCATCGGCGTCTCCGTGTCCGGCGTCGTACGCCAGTTCCGAGGCCAGCGCCGGCAGGCCGGGGGAGTGGCCCACCACGAGCAGGGCGGTCACCTCGTCCTCGATCTCCCCGATCCGCTGCAGCAGCGTCTCGACGTCGGCGAGATAGAGCGCTTCCTGGAACTCCTGTCGCGGCGCGCCCGGCAACCGCAGCCCCGCGACCGTCTCGCGGCACCGCTCGGCCGTGGAGCTCATCACCACCTCGATGCCCCGGTCGGCGAGCAGGGCGCCGGCGTCGGCGGCCTGCCGACGGCCGAAGTCGCTGAGTGGACGGTCACGGTCGGACGCGGTGGAGTGCGCCGCGGCCTCGCCGTGGCGCATCAGGTAGAGATGGCGTTGCATACCCCCCAGGGTAATCGGTGGGGTGGCGGGCCGGGCCTCCCCGTCCCACCACCCCACCGATCAGCCGGCCCGAGCGGTCAGCAGACCCGACCGGTCAGCTGTGCTGCTCCGGCTCCGGGCGGACCTGGCCACCGCGGGACCGATCCAGCGAGACCGGCCCGACGATCGGCTCCCAGCCGCGGTCGGGACGCCGGATCACCGGGTCGGCGGCCCGGGAGCGGTAGACGATGTACGGCCGGGTGGGGTAGCCGAGCGGCACCGAGAAGGCGTGCACCAGACGGGTGTACGGCCATACCGCGAACAGCAGGAACGCCGCGATGACGTGCAGCTGGAAGGCCAGCGGGACGTCCGACATCAGGTCGGCGCGCGGTTGCAGGATGAACAGCGAGCGCAGCCATGGCGAGATGGTCTCCCGGTAGTCGTAGCCCTGGCCGCTGCCGAAGACCTGGTGCAGCAGGGTGGCGGTGATGCCGAGCACCACCGGCAGCGCGAGCAGCACGTACATGAACTTGTCGTTGCGGGTGGTGGCCTGGAAGACGCCGTGGACGAACCGCCGCCGGACGATCAGCAGGACCAGGCCGACCCCGGCCGCCAGCCCGGCCAGCCCGCCGCCCAGGGTGGCGACGAGGTGATAGGCGCCTTCGTGCAGGCCGATCGCCTCGGTCCAGGTCTTCGGGATGACCAGGCCCATGACGTGGCCGGCGGCGACGGCGAGGATGCCGTAGTGGAACAGCGGTGAGCCGAGCCGCAGCATCCGGCTCTCATAGAGCTCCGAGGAGCGGGTGGTCCAGCCGAACTTGTCGTGGCGCCAGCGCCAGACGGTGCCGACGATCAGCATGGTGAGGGACACGTACGGGAAGGCGATCCACAGCATCGCATCGAGGGTGCGCATGATCCGTTACTCCTGGGGTCGTGCCGGTGAGGGGATGAGCGGCAGGTGGGACCCGGTCGCGGCGGCGACCAGCGGCTCGCCCGGACCGAGTGCGTCCGCGCCGACCATCTCGGCCGGTGGCCCACCGGCGATCAGGTCGAGGGTCCGCCGGCGGGTCGCCTCGTCGACGTGCGGCAGAGTGAGGGTGACCGCCTCCACCACACCGGTCCACGGGCTGCCGAGTGCCGCGAGCGCCTCCCGCAGCACCTCCAGCCCCTCGCGGTGTGAGGCGAGCAGCACCCCGGCCAGCTCGGCGTCGCCGACGGCGGAGAACTCCAGCACCACCGGCAGGAAGTCCGGCAGCTCCGCGGCGTCGAACTCGAAGCCGGCCGCCCGGTACACCTCGAGGAACGTCACCAGCGCGGTGCCACGCTTGCGGGTGTCGCCGGTGAGGAAGTACGAGAGGTAGAGCGAGCACTTCCGTTTCAGGTCGAAGGTCGCGACGTACTCCTGGGCCAGACCGTCGGGCCCCACGTGCTCGGCGTGGGTCAGGAACGCCCCGAGCCGGTCGGCGATCGGGCGCGGCAGCCCACCCAGCTCGGCGGCGATCGTCGGGTACTTCGCCACGGCCTCCTCACCGGGGTAGGCGAGCAGCACCGAGGTGGCCATGTGGGTGAGCGCCCGCTGCCGGGCCGTGTGCGGCACCGGCGGCCGGGGCTGCCGACGCGCCCGGCCGAGGAAACTGACCGGACCGATCCCGGGGAGGCTCACAGCGCACCCCCGGCCCAGCCCGGCTGTCCGGGGAACCCGTCCAGGTCCTCGCGGCGGCTCAGCGTCAGGCGCACCCGCTGCGATCCGCCGGGCCCGCCCGGCCCGGCCGAGGTCCGGGCGGTGCCCGCGACGTGTTCGGGCGCGGCCAGACCCGGACCGTTCATCCCGATCCCCTCCGGCCCCTCCAGCGAGCAGCCCATCGGGTCGACCTCGGCCATCGCCCGGCCGATCTCGCCGTGTGTGCTCGGGATGACGTAGCGGTCGTCGTAGTCGGCGATCGCCAGCAGGCGGTACATGTCCTCCAGCTCCTGCCCGGTCATCCCGACCGCTGCGGCGATCTCCTCCTGCGGTTCATCGCCCAGGTTGAGGTCGCGCATGTACGAGCGCATCGCCGCGAGCCGGCGCAGCGCCAGCTCGACGGGCCGGGGGTCACCGGCGGTGAACAGCTCGGCCATGTACTCCAGCGGGATCCGCATCGTCGACAGGGCGGTGAGCAGCACCCGGTGGTCCTCGGCGTCGTTGCCCGTCCGGGCCACCTCGTCGACGATCGGCGACAGCGGCGGGATGTACCAGACCATCGGCAGGGTACGGAACTCCGGGTGGAGCGGCAGCGCCACCTCGTAATCGTTGATCAGCCGCCAGATCGGGGAACGGCGGGCCGCCTCGATCCAGTCGTGCGGGATCCCGGCGGCCTCCGCGGCGCGCTGCACCGCCGGGTCGTGCGGGTCGAGGAAGGCCCGGCGCTGGGCGGCGAGCAGCTGGTGCTCGTCGGCCACCGAGGCCGCCTCGGTCACCCGGTCGGCGTCGTAGAGGACGATGCCGAGGTAACGCAGCCGGCCGACGCAGGTCTCCGAGCAGACCGTCGGCAGCCCCTCCTCCAGCCGGGGGTAGCAGAGGGTGCACTTCTCCGCCTTGCCGGTGCGGTGGTTGAAGTAGACCTTCTTGTACGGGCAGCCGGACACGCACATCCGCCAGCCGCGGCACTGGTCCTGGTCGACCAGCACGATGCCGTCCTCGACCCGCTTGTACATCGCGCCCGAGGGGCACGAGGCGACGCACGACGGGTTGAGGCAGTGCTCGCAGATCCGCGGCAGGTAGAACATGAAGGTCTTCTCGTACTCGAGCCGGACCTGCTCGTTCATCTTCGCCAGGATCGGGTCGTTCACCGCGATCTCCTGGGAGCCGGCGAGATCGTCGTCCCAGTTGGCCGACCAGGAGATCTTCATCTCCTCGCCGGTGATCAGCGAGCGCGGCCGGGCCACCGGCACGTGCGGCGAGTCCGCCGGCGCGCTGAGCAGCATGTCGTAGTCGTACGTCCAGGGCTCGTAGTAGTCCGCGATCTTCGGCAGGTCGGGGTTGTAGAAGATCGTCGCGAGCTTGCGCAGCCGCCCGCCCGCCCGGGGCCGGATCTTCCCGTTGGGCAGGCGGACCCAGCCGCCCTTCCACCGGTCCTGGTCCTCGTACGTCCGGGGGTAGCCGAGGCCGGGGCGGGTCTCGACGTTGTTGAACCAGACGTACTCCAGGCCCGCCCGGTTCGTCCACGCCTGCTTGCAGGTGACCGAACAGGTGTGGCACCCGATGCACTTGTCGAGGTTCATCACCATCGCCATCTGGGCCATGATCCGCATCAGTACTGCACCTCCTGGCTTCGGCGACGGATGACGGTGACCTCGTCGCGTTGGTTGCCGGTCGGGCCGACATAGTTGAAGGCGTACGCGTGTTGGGCGTAGCCGCCGATCAGGTGGGTGGGTTTCATCAGCACCCGGGTGAGGGAGTTGTGGATGCCGCCGCGGGTGCCGGAGGTCTCTGACCGGGGCACATCGACGGTCCGTTCGGTGGCGTGGTGCATGAACACGGTGCCCTCCGGCATCCGGTGCGACACGACGGCGCGGGCCACCACCACGCCGTTGCGGTTGAACGACTCGACCCACTCGTTGTCCTTGACCCCGATCTTCGCAGCGTCGGCCGGCGACATCCAGATGTTGGGGCCGCCACGGCTCAGCGAGAGCATGTACAGGTTGTCCTGGTACTCGGAGTGGATCGACCACTTGTTGTGCGGGGTGAGATAACGCACTCCGACCTGCAGGCCGGCACCGGCGCCGGCCTCACCGGGGACGGCGGAGCCGAGCCGGGCATCGCCGAACAGGCGGTGCATGTCCAGCGGCGGCTTGAAGGTCGGCAGGTTCTCGCCGAGGTCGGCCATCCAGTCGTGGTCCAGGAAGAAGTGCATCCGCCCGGTCAGGGTGTGCCACGGCTTGTCGCGCTCGACGTTCTGGACGAAGGCCGAGTAGCGCCGGCCGCCGGTCTCCGATCCGGACCACTCCGGGGAGGTGATCACCGGCTGGGGCTGCTGGGCGGTGTCGGCGAAGGTGATCCGCCGACCCTCGTTCTCGGCCGCCAGGTCGGCGAGCCGGGTGCCGGTGCGCTGCTCGAGGGTGTGGAAGCCCTGGGTGGCGAGGTGGCCGTTGGAGGTGCCGGACAGCCGCAGGATCATCTCGGCGGCCTTGACGTCGGTGTCGACCAGCGGGCGCCCGGCGCACGGGCCGGACCGGGCGACGCCGTTCATCCGGGCCAGTTCGGCGATCTCCTGCTCGGGGTGCAGCAGCACGCCCTTGATCGGCATCCCGGCCTTCTCCGGCAGCGGGCCGATGGTGTCGAACTTCGCCCGGATCGCCGTGTAGTCCCGCTCGACGGTGATCAGCTTGGGCATCGTCACGCCCGGGACCATCGGCGTCTCGGCCAGCGGCCGGGTCGCGCCGTGCGGCATCCCGAGGGCGTCGGGGGTGTCGTGGCTGAGCGGCGCCGCCAGCAGGTCGCGGCGGGTGCCGAGGTGGGTCTTCGCCAGCTCCGACACCGCCCCGGCCAGGTCGCGGAACACCTCGTAGTCGGTCCGCGACTCCCACGGTGGGGCGATCGCCGGATTGAACGAGTGGATGAACGGGTGCATGTCGGTGGTCGAGATGTCGTGTTTCTCGTACCAGGTGGCGGCCGGCAGCACCAGGTCCGAATGCAGCGTCGTCGACGTCATCCGGAAGTCCATCGTCATGAACAGGTCGACCTTGCCGGTCGCCGCCTCGTCCCGCCAGATCATGTCGACCGGGCGCCGGTCCGGGCCGCACTCGGCCGCCCGGACCGCGTTGGTCGCCCCGAGCAGGTGCTTGTGGAAGTACTCCGCGCCCTTCGCCGAGGAGCCGATCAGGTTGGTGCGCCAGTTGGTCACCACCCGGGGGAAGTTCTCCGGGTTGTCCGGGTCCTCGCAGGCGTAGCGCAGCCCGCCCTTCTGCAGCTGGTCCACCACGTACGCCGGGACCTCCATCCCGGCGGCGGCCGCGTCCTCGGTGATCTGCAGCGAGCTGCGGTCGAAGGTCGGGTACGAGGGCATCCAGCCGCGCTTGTTCGCCTCCATCAGTGCATCGGCGGTCGTTCGGCCGCGCAGTCGGTCGCCGGCCAGCGGGGAGAGCAGCGCGTCGGCCGGCAGCCCGTCGTAGCGCCACTGGTCGGTCGCCAGGTACCAGTACGAGGCGGTGGTCATGTGCCGGGTCGGGCGCTGCCAGTCCAGGGCGAAGGCGTACTGCTGGAAGCCGGTGATCGGGCGGACCTTCTCCTGCCCGACGTAGTGCGCCCAGCCGCCGCCGTTGCGGCCCTGGCAACCGCACATCATCACCAGCGCGATCATCGTCCGGTAGATGGTGTCGGAGTGGAAGTAGTGGTTGGTGCCGGCACCCATCAGGATCATCGACCGGCCGCCACTGTCGGCGGCGTTGCGGGCGAACTCCCGGGCCACCCGGGTGATCTGTGCCGCCGGGACCCCGGTGATCGTCTCCGCCCAGCCGGGCGTGCCGACCGCCTCCTCGTCGTCCTCCCCGCGTGGCCACGCGCCGGGCAGGTCGGCCCGCTCCACGCCGTACTGGGCCAGCATCAGGTCGTAGACGGTGGTGACCAGTCGGTCACCGATCCGCCGGGCCGGGACGCCGCGACGGTGCACGGCCGAGGCACCCAGGTGCTGGGTGTCCTCGTCGCCCGGCTCCGGCACCACGTCGAACCGGGGCAGCAGCAGCTCGACCGGCTCGTACGCCCCGGTCTCCAGCACCGACAGCGCCGGGTCGAGGTCGCCGAGGTCCAGGTTCCACCGGCCCTTGCCGGACTCGCCGAACCGGTGGCCGAGGGAGCCGTTGGGCACCTGCGGGGTGCCGGCCCGGTCCAGCATCACCGTACGGAACGCGGCGTTCTCCTCGGCGGCGTGCCCGGGCAGGTCCTCGGCGGTGAGGAACTTGCCGGGGACGTACGCCCGGGTGCCGTCCGGAGCGGTGTGCTCGGCCAGCGCGACCAGGTACGGCGCGTCGGTGTACTTCTTCATGTAGTCGAGGAAGTACGGGGTGCCCTGCGCGACGTGGAAATCGCGCAGGATCACATGGCCCATCGCCAGCCCCAGCGCCCCGTCGGTGCCCGGGTGGATCGCCATCCACTCGTCGGCGAACTTGGTGTTGTCGGCGTAGTCGGGCGACACCGCGACGACCTTGGTGCCGCGGTAGCGCACCTCGGTCATGAAGTGCGCGTCCGGGGTCCGGGTGACCGGGACGTTGGAGCCCCACATCATCAGGTACGAGCTGTTGTACCAGTCACCCGACTCGGGCACGTCGGTCTGGTCACCGAACACCTGCGGGGACGCCATCGGCAGGTCCGCGTACCAGTCGTAGAAGGACAGGATCGTGCCGCCGAGCAGCGAGTAGAAGCGGGTCCCGGCGCTGTACGACACCTGGCTCATCGCCGGGATGACGGAGAACCCGGCCAGTCGGTCGGGGCCGTAGCGCTTGATCGTGTAGACGTGCGCCGCCGCGGCGATCTCGTTGGCGGTGTCCCAGCTGATCCGGACCAGGCCACCCTTGCCACGCTGTGACTTGTACGCCCGGGCCTTGTCGGGGTCCTCGACGATCGACTGCCAGGCATCGACCGGGTCGGGGTGGGCCGCCTTCGCCTCGCGCCACAGCCGCAGCAGCACCGACCGGGCGTACGGGTAGCGCACCCGGGTGGGGGAGTAGGTGTACCAGCTGAACGCCGCCCCGCGCGGACAGCCCCGCGGCTCGTAGTCGGGCAGGTCCGGGCCGGTGTCGGGGTAGTCGGTCTGCTGCGCCTCCCAGGTGATGATGCCGTCCTTGACGTACACCTTCCACGAGCAGGAGCCGGTGCAGTTCACCCCGTGGGTGGAGCGGACCACCTTGTCGTGCGACCAGCGGTCGCGGTAGAAGACGTCACCCTCCCGGCCGCCGGTGAGGAACAGCTGGCGCTTGTCGCCCCACGCGGTGCCGCGCCGGAAGAACGTGCCGAGCCCCAGCAGGCCGTTGTCGTCGTTCGGCGGCCGGTCGGCCCGCTCAGGGCCGCCGGTGGTGGGCTGTGCAGTGGTCGTCATGGGAATCCTTTCGCTGCGGTGCGTGGATCGGCCGGGGGCCCGGTCAGCCCGGGAAGGGTGCCTTCGGGCGGGCGTACATCACCCAGGTGAGGACGGTGCAGAAGAGGAAGAAGATGCCGCAGCCGATGAAGAAGGCGAAGTTGTCGAGCTTGGCCAGTGCCACGCCGACGATGAACGGGCCGAAGGAGGCGATCGCTGCGGTGAAGCCGATCGCGCCGCCGGCCTGCCGCGGCGGCATGATCATCGGCATCTGCTTGAACGTGCCGGCGTTGCCGATGCCGGCGAAGAAGAACATCGCGAACATCGCCCAGAGGAAGCCCTTGTACTGGTCGGGCGAGGTGGGGTTGAGGAAGCTCGCGGCGACCAGGATCGAGATCGTCATCCCGACCCCGGAGACGAAGGTCCAGATCGCGCCGCCGAAGCGGTCACACAGCGGCCCCCAGAGCACCCGGACCGCGGAGGCGATCATCGGCGGCAGGAAGGCGTAACCGGCACCCGCGACCAGCCCGGTGACGTCACCGCTGGCCGGGACGAACTTCGAGGTGATGCCGTACGTGTTGTTGAGCAGCAGGGCGAACTGGGCGGCGAACCCGGAGAAGGTGCCGAAGGTCATCACGTAGATCAGCATCAGGAACCAGGTGTTGCGGTTGCTGAAGATGTCGATCTGCTGGCGGAAGTTCGCCTTGATCGGCACGTCCCGGAGGTACACCCAGGCCAGCACGGCGGCCAGCACCACCCAGGGGATCAGCACCAGCCCGACGTTGTGCAGCCAGATCGGGTGCCCGGCGGCCTGCTGGGGAGTGAGGAACGCCGTCCCCAACAGGCCGAAGCCCATCACCCAGGGGCCGAGGATCTGGATGATCGACATCCCGAAGTTGCCGATGCCGGCCTGGATGCCGAGTGCGGTGCCGGCCATCCGCTTGGGGAAGAAGTAGCCGGTCGAGGGCATGTAGCCGGAGAAGATCCCGCCGCCGATGCCGCAGGCCAGGGCGAGCACCAGCAGTGTCCAGTACGGGGTGGTGTGGTCGCGGACGGCCAGCGTCCAGCCGCCCATCGGGATCAGCATCAGCAGCGAGGAGATGGTGATCAGTTTGCGCGTCCCCAGGATCGGGGGCAGGAACATCCAGATCAGCCGGAAGATGCCGGCGGCCAGGCCGGGCATGGCGGTCAACCAGTAGAGCTGCTCCTTGGTGAGGTGGAAGCCGACCTTGTTCAGCTGCGGGGCCACGGTGGAGACGATGTACCAGGTGCAGAACGCCAGGATCATCGAGTACGTCGAGATCCACAGTGTTCGCCAGGCCAGGCGACTGTCCCAGGTCTCGTCCTTGTTGGGGTCCCAGTTGGAAAGATCCGGGGCCAATTCGGTGCCGACTGCCATGGTCATCCTCACGCTTCGATGGGTGCTGCTGCCCAGTGCTGTGGTGCTCTGCTGTTGTGTCGCTGCGCTGCGCGGTGAGCACCGGGTGCTCGATCTACTACCGGACATAGTGGCCGAACGGCGGCGTATTTTCCAGCTGAAAACCGAAGAAATTATGTGATCATCGTCGGGCGGGGGTCGGCGGAGCCTCCGGCAGGGGCCGGGATCGGGCCCGGGGCAGGGGCAGGGGCCGCGACCGGGGTGCGGACGGCTGTGGTGAGGGCGGCTGTGGTGAGGAGGGTGTCCAGGCGGGCGTGGTCGGCCCAGGTGTCGATGTCGGTGCCCTCGGCACCTTCGACCGGGACCGGCCGCAGGTCCAGATGGGCGGTCAGCCGGCGCACCGAGGCGTCACGGATGCCGGCGTCGGCGGCCAGGGCGGCCAGCGCGCGGCGCAGTCCCTCGGGTCGGTAGACGGCGGCGAGCCACTGGGCCCGCCCGTCGGGATCGACGAGGAAGGCGCCGTCCGCCGGGCGGATGGCGGGATCCTGGTAGGCCGCGAGCAGCCGGGGCAGGGCGGTCGCGACGTGAGGGATGTCACAGGCGAGCACCAGCACCGGCAGATCGGGCCGGTCGGCCGAGCGTCGGTGCCGGTCCAGCATCGCGAGGCCGACGTCGATGCCGGCCACCGGGCCGCCGTGGGCCGGGTGCTCCTGGGTGTGCAGGACATCCGGCGGCACGGTCAGGGTCGGTGGACCGACGACCACCCGTCGCCGTGCCGCGGTGGTGGCGCGCAGGGAATAGTCGAGCAGTCGATGCCCGTGCAACAGGACGTCGGGCTTGGAGATGCCGTCGAGGCGCCGGGCCCGCCCGCCCGCGAGGATGATGGTGTCGTATGCGACCACGTCCATGAAGGGACTCTAGGTCACCGAACGGACGGCGCAGCTGTGATCGGGGTCATCCACAGGGAACTGTGTCCGCGCGGGGCGGCCGGCGTTCGTGCTGGTCAGTTGTGGTCCGTGCGAGGTGGCCGACGTCCGGGCCGGTCGGCTGTCCTCAGGACGGGGTCAGATGTCGAGCAGGCCGCAGAGGGCGTCGAGCCGGGGGAAGGTGATCTGGGCCGGCGCCTGCTCGCGGACCACCGGCTTGGCGCAGAAGGCCACCCCCAGGCCGGCAGCGGCGATCATCGCCAGGTCGTTCGCACCGTCCCCCAGGGCGACCGTCCGCCGCGGGTCGGCGCCGCCCGCGGCGGCGTACGCGCCGAGCTGGCGCTCCTTGACCCGACGGTCGACGATCTCGCCGACGGTCCGTCCGGTGAGCCGGCCGGCATCGTCGACCTCGAGCCGGTTCGCGTGCACCAGGGTGATGTCGAGCCGGGCCGCCAGCGGGCCGACGATCTCCAGGAACCCGCCCGAGACCAGGCCGATGTGACCGCCGCGGCGGTGGACCGTCCGGACGAGTTCCTCGGCCCCCGGGGTGTAGCTGACCCGCGCGGCGACCTCGGCCAGGACGCCGACCGGCACCCCGGCCAGCGTGGCGACCCGAGCGGCGAGACTCTCGGCGAAGTCGATCTCGCCCCGCATCGCCTGTTCGGTGACCCGGGTGACCTCCTCGCGTGATCCGGCCGCGTCGGCGATCTCCTCGATCACCTCGCTGGTGATGAAGGTGGAGTCGACGTCCATCACGACGAGCTGCGGCCCGTCCAGCAGCGGACCGTGCACCACGGCGCCGGAGATGGCGTACCCGGTCGTCACCGGGCGGACGTCGAGCGGCGCCCCGGCCTCCCCCTCGAGGTAGACCGCCTGCCAGGCGGGCGCCTCGCGGTGGCGTACGCAGGTGCTGCCGGGAAACAGGGCCCGGGCCGCCGCGACGGCGTCCTCCGGGATCTCGCGGTCGCTGACGAGGGCCAGACGCTGGGGCACGGAGGGGCGCTGCTGCACGTGCCGACGATATCGTGCGGCGCTGCGAGGCCGGACCCGTCCCGTGCGGCGCCGCGACACCCGGGGCCCCGGGTGTTGGGGGTGCCGCCGGGCGGACGGGTCGGCAGGGCAATTTGCCCGATCCGGCGCGAGGTGACAACATAGTGGGGTTGCTCCGACAGGGCAGCAGGTGTCATCTACATTCCATAGGGTCTCCACGCAGGGTCGTCGGCCGAGCTGATCGGCGGGTGACGTGGGAGTCGGTCCCGATCGAGGGGCCCAGGGTAATGGGTGATGGCACGCGCTGTCCGGCCGCCGCGTTCGCGGGTACGGCTCGGACACCGGGGATGCCCAGGCGTCGACTCCCGGTGAACGAGGCGTCAGACCCGGGACATGTACAAGGAACCAGGGGAGATCTGGGTCCTGTTGTGCCCCGGATGCGCGACACGCCCGACCGCGTGGGTCGCTCGATCGTCCTGATCGTGCGGGTCTTCCGGCCGGAAGGGTGGGGAGGAACGTTGACCGGTACTGCTCACCCGAGTGGCCGCCGAAGCACGAGAAGAAGGACGAACTGTGGCGGGACAAAAGATCCGCATCAGGCTGAAGGCCTATGACCATGAGGTCATCGACTCCTCGGCGCGCAAGATCGTCGATACGGTGACGCGAACTGGTGCCCAGGTTGCCGGCCCGGTGCCGCTGCCCACGGAGAAGAACGTGTTCTGTGTGATCCGTTCGCCGCACAAGTACAAGGACAGCCGCGAGCACTTCGAGATGCGTACGCACAAGCGGCTCATCGACATCATCGATCCGACGCCGAAGACGGTCGACTCGCTCATGCGTCTCGATCTGCCCGCCGGTGTCGACATCGAGATCAAGCTCTGAGGGACGTCTGAATCATGAGCACTGAACACAAGGTGAAGGGCCTGCTGGGCACCAAGCTCGGCATGACCCAGGTCTGGGACGCCGACAACAAGATCGTCCCGGTGACCGTCATCCAGGCCGGTCCGAACGTGGTCACCCTGGTCCGCAGCCCCGAGGCCGACGGCTACGCCGCCGTGCAGCTCGGCTTCGGCGCGGTCAAGGCCAAGAAGGTCACCAAGCCGATGGCCGGTCACTTCGAGAAGGCCGGCGTGACGCCGCGCCGGCACCTGATGGAGCTGCGCACGTCCGACGCCGCCGAGTACGAGGTCGGCCAGGAGCTGCTCGCCGACGTCTTCGCCGCGGGCGAGTACGTCGATGTCACGGGTATCACCCGCGGCCACGGCACCGCCGGTGTCATGAAGCGGCACGGCTTCAAGGGTCTGGGCGCCGGGCACGGCGTCCACCGCAAGCACCGCTCGCCGGGCTCCATCGGTGGCTGCTCCACGCCGGGTCGCGTCTTCCGCGGCCTGCGGATGGCCGGCCGGATGGGTGTCGACAAGAAGACGGTGCAGAACCTCAAGGTCCACGCGGTCGACGTCGAGAAGGGCCTCATCCTGGTCAAGGGCGCGATCCCGGGCACCAAGGGTGGCCTGGTCGTCCTCCGCAGCGCCAACAAGAAGGCTGCCAAGGAAGGGAAGGCCGCATGAGCACCCTGACCATCGACGTCCTGGACGCCCAGGGCAAGAAGGCCGGCACCGCTGATCTCCCCGCCGAGATCTTCGACGTCGAGCCGAACATCGCGCTGATCCACCAGGTCGTGACCGCCCAGCTGGCCGCCGCCCGCCAGGGCACCCACAAGGTCAAGACCCGTGGTGAGGTCTCCGGCGGCGGCAAGAAGCCGTGGCGTCAGAAGGGCACCGGCCGCGCCCGCCAGGGCTCGATCCGTTCGCCCCAGTGGACCGGCGGTGGCGTCGCGCACGGCCCGCAGCCGCGCTCGTACGCCCAGCGGACCCCGAAGAAGATGATCGCCGCCGCGCTCTACGGCTCGCTGACCGACCGTTTCCGTGACGGCAACCTGCGTGTCGTGACCGGCTTCGGACTGGCTGAGAAGCCGTCCACCAGGACCGCCGTCGCGTCCCTCGGCAAGGTGTCGGAGGCCCGCAAGGTGCTCGTCGTCGTGAACCGCGACGAAGAGATGGCCCAGCTGAGCCTGCGCAACGCCACCAGCGTGCACCTGCTGGTCCCCGACCAGCTGAACGCCTACGACGTGCTGAACGCCGATGACGTGGTGTTCACCAAGGCCGCCCTGGACACCTTCGTCGGCGTGCGCAACGCTGTCGAGGTTGTCGGCTCGGTTGATGAGGAGCAGAAGTGAACGAGCAGCCGCTGAAGATCCGCGACCACCACGACGTGCTGATCAAGCCGGTGGTCTCGGAGAAGAGCTACAGCCTGATCGACCAGAACAAGTACACGTTCCTGGTGGACCCGGACGCCAACAAGACCGAGATCAAGATCGCGGTCGAGAAGGTCTTCGGCGTCAAGGTCGTCGCGGTGAACACCATCAACCGCCAGGGCAAGGTGCGTCGGACCAAGTTCGGCACCGGCAAGCGCCCCGACACCAAGCGTGCGATCATCACGGTCGCCGACGGCCAGCGCATCGACATCTTCGGAGGCTCGGTCGACTGACCGGGGCTCCTCGCTGAGACAAGGAAACGCATCCTATGGGTATCCGTAAGTACAAGCCGACAACTCCGGGCCGCCGTGGCTCGTCGGTTGCCGACTTCGTCGAGCTGACCCGGTCGACGCCGGAGAAGTCGCTGCTCGTCGCGAAGCCGAAGACCGGCGGCCGTAACAACAACGGCCGGATCACCACCCGCCACATCGGTGGTGGGCACAAGCAGGCCTACCGCCTGATCGATTTCAAGCGCTACGACAAGGACGGCGTGCCGGCCAAGGTCGCTCACATCGAGTACGACCCGAACCGCACCGCCCGCATCGCGCTGCTGCACTACGTCGATGGCGAGAAGCGCTACATCATCGCACCGAAGGACCTCCAGCAGGGGGCCCGGGTGGTGTCCGGTGAGGGCGCCGACATCAAGCCCGGCAACAACCTGCCGCTGCGCTCCATCCCGGTCGGCACCACGGTCCACGCCGTGGAGCTGCGCCCCGGCGGCGGCGCCAAGATGGGCCGCTCCGCCGGTGCGTCGGTGCAGCTGGTCGCCCGTGAGGGCAAGAAGGCCACGCTGCGTCTGCCGTCCGGTGAGATGCGCATGGTCGACGTCCGCTGCCGCGCCACCGTCGGTGAGGTCGGCAACGCCGAGCAGTCGAACATCGACTGGGGCAAGGCCGGCCGCAACCGCTGGAAGGGCAAGCGCCCGACCGTGCGTGGTGTGGTGATGAACCCGATCGACCACCCGCACGGTGGTGGTGAGGGCCGCACCTCCGGTGGCCGTCACCCCGTGTCGCCCTGGGGCAAGCCCGAGGGTCGTACGCGTGACAAGAACAAGGCCAGCAACCGCGACATCGTGCGGCGTCGCAAGTCCGGCAAGAAGCGCTGATCGAGGAAGGGACAGTAGAAAATGCCTCGCAGTCTGAAGAAGGGCCCCTTCGTCGACGACCACCTGTGGAAGAAGGTGGACGCGCAGAACGAGAAGGGCACCAAGAACGTCATCAAGACCTGGTCGCGCCGCTCGATGATCCTGCCGGACATGATCGGGCACACCATCGCGGTGCACGACGGTCGCAAGCACGTGCCGGTGTTCATCACCGACGCCATGGTCGGCCACAAGCTGGGTGAGTTCGCGCCCACCCGTACGTTCAAGGGCCACATCAAGGACGACCGCAAGTCGCGTCGTCGCTGAGACCGAGGAAGTTGAGAGCCAATGAGCAACACTGACAAGGCACGGCCGAGCCGTCGCGCGGCCCTGCTCGGCGATCGCCCCGGTAACTACGCGATCGCGAAGGCAGTCCGGATGTCGCCGCAGAAGGTCCGCCGCGTGGTGGACATGGTGCGCGGGATGGACGTCGACTCCGCCCTGGACACCCTCAAGTTCGCCCCCCAGGCCGCAGCGCTGCCGGTCTCCAAGGTGGTGGCCTCCGCGGCCGCCAACGCGGAGAACACCGACGGCCTGCGTCGCAACGATCTGTACATCTCGCAGGCGTTCGTCGACGAGGGCATGACGATGCGTCGGATCCGTCCCCGGGCCAAGGGGTCGGCCAGCCGCATCCTCAAGCGTTCCAGCCACATCACCGTCGTCGTCGAGCCCCGCTCGCACGAGACCGAGTCGAAGAAGAAGGAGGCCTGAGCATGGGTCAGAAGATCAACCCGAACGGCTTCCGTCTCGGTATCACGACCGATCATGTGAGCCGCTGGTACGCCGACAAGCAGTACGCCGAGTTCGTCGGCGAGGACACCAAGATCCGTGACTGGATCCACTCCAACCTCGAGCGGGCCGGCATTTCCAACGTGGAGATCGAGCGTCGTTCCGAGCGGGTGACGATCTACCTGTACGCCGCCCGTCCGGGCATCGACATCGGCCGCAACGGTGCCGAGGCGGAGCGCGTCCGTGGCCAGCTGGAGAAGCTGACCGGCAAGCAGGTGCAGCTGAACATCCTCGAGGTCAAGGACCCCGACACCGATGCCCAGCTGGTCGCCCAGGGCGTGGCCGAGCAGCTCGGCGCCCGCGTGGCCTTCCGTCGCGCGATGCGCAAGGCCCAGCAGTCGGCCATGCGAGCCGGGGCCAAGGGCATCCGGATCCAGTGCTCCGGCCGTCTGGGCGGTGCCGAGATGAGCCGCTCCGAGTTCTACCGCGAGGGTCGCGTGCCGCTGCACACCCTGCGCGCCGACGTGGACTACGGCTTCTACGAGGCCCGTACGACCTTCGGTCGCATCGGTGTGAAGGTGTGGATCTACAAGGGTGACGTCTCCGGGACCCGCGCCGAGCGGGCCGCCCAGAAGGCCGCCCGTCAGAACACCAACCAGCGCCAGCGCCCGGCGCGCGGTGGCCGTGGCCGTGGGGATCGCCCCGACCGCGGTGGCCGTCGCCGCCAGGATGCTGCGGCAGCCAGCGCGCCCCAGGGCGGCGAGACTGCCTCCGCGACCGAGAACGCAGGAGCCTGATAGCCATGCTGATCCCCCGTCGAGTGAAGTACCGCAAGCAGCACCACCCGGGACGCTCCGGCGCCGCCAAGGGTGGTACCGAGCTTGCATTCGGTGACTACGGCATCCAGGCCCTGTCCAACGCCTACGTCACCAACCGGCAGATCGAGTCCGCTCGTATCGCCATGACCCGTCACATGAAGCGTGGCGGCAAGGTCTGGATCAACATCTACCCGGACCGCCCGATGACCAAGCACCCCGCCGAGTCCCGCATGGGTTCCGGCAAGGGCACCCCGGAGTGGTGGATCGCGAACGTCAAGGCCGGTGCCGTGATGTTCGAGCTCGCCGGTGTTCCGGAGGACGTGGCTCGCGAGGCGCTGCGCCTGGCGATCCACAAGCTCCCGATGAAGGCGCGCTTCATCAAGCGCGAGGCAGGTGAGAACTGATGGCGAAGACCACCAGCGCAGCCGATCTGCGCCAGATGAGCCGTGAGGCCCTCAACGAGAAGGTCGTGGAGCTGAAGAAGGAGCTCTTCAACCTCCGCTTCCAGCACGCGACCGGGCAGCTCGAGTCGCACGGTCGTCTGCGTGAGGTCCGCAAGGACATCGCCCGGATCTACACCGTGCTGCAGGAGCGCAACCTCGGGATCGTCGACGACCCGGACCAGGCGGCCGTCGCGGCTGCGGCCGAGAAGGATGAGAAGGCAGACGCATGAGCGAGCAGACCCAGACCGAGGCCGGCGCCGTCGAGCGCGGTCGCCGCAAGGTGCTGACCGGCTACGTCGTCAGCGACAAGATGGAGAAGACCATCGTCGTGACCGTGGAGGAGCGCAAGAAGCACTCCCTCTACGGCAAGGTGATGCGTCAGACCGCGCGGTACAAGGCCCACGACGAGAACAACGAGGCCGGCATCGGCGACCGCGTTCGGATCATGGAGACCCGCCCCACCTCGCGTACCAAGCGTTGGCGCCTCATCGAGATCGTCGAGAAGGCCAAGTAACCACATCGAGTTCCGCCAGGCCCTCGGAAACGGGGGAACCGGTGGGACAACCAGGAGATAGAAGATGATCCAGCAGGAGTCGCGACTGAAGGTCGCCGACAACACTGGTGCGAAGGAACTCCTTTGCATCCGTGTTCTCGGTGGATCCGGTCGTCGCTACGCCGGCCTCGGCGACACCATCGTCTGCACCGTGAAGGACGCCATCCCCGGTGGCAACGTCAAGAAGGGTGAGGTCGTCAAGGCCGTCGTGGTCCGTACCGTCAAGGAGACCCGTCGCCCCGACGGTTCGTACATCAAGTTCGACGAGAACGCCGCCGTCATCCTGAAGAACGACGGGGAGCCCCGCGGCACCCGTATCTTCGGCCCGGTCGGCCGCGAGCTGCGTGACAAGAAGTTCATGCGCATCATCTCGCTCGCTCCGGAGGTGATCTGACATGGCAGCACAGAAGAAGCTCCACGTGAAGAAGGGTGACCGGGTCAAGGTCATCGCGGGCAAGGACAAGGGCACCGTCGGTGAGATCATCGCCGTCGATCCCGCCAACGACCGGGTGACCGTCCAGGGCGTGAACATCGTCAAGCGTCACCTGACCGACCGCCAGGCCGGCGGCCGGGTCGAGAAGGGCGGCATCGTCTCGTCCGAGGCGCCGATCCACGTCTCGAACGTGCAGCCCGTCGTGAAGAAGGACGGCGTCGAGGTCGTCACCCGGGTCGGCCACAAGCGCGAGAAGGTCACCCGGACCCGCGCCGACGGCTCGACCTACGAGGCCCTCCGCAGCGTCCGTTACGCCAAGGCCACGGGGGAGGAGTTCTGATGTCGACCAGCACCACCGAGACCACCACGCGTGAGGTGCCCCGTCTGAAGACGAAGTACCGCGAGGAGATCGCCCCGGCGCTCCAGGCCGAGTACGCGTACGCCAACCCGATGCTGATCCCGGGCCTGGTGAAGATCACCGTGAACATGGGCGTCGGCGACGCCGCCCGTGACTCCAAGGTGATGGACGGTGCCCTCAAGGACCTGACCGCGATCACCGGTCAGAAGCCGCAGGTCACCAACGCCCGCAAGTCGATCGCCCAGTTCAAGCTCCGCGAGGGCCAGGCCATCGGCGCGCACGTCACCCTGCGCGGCGACCGCATGTGGGAGTTCCTGGACCGACTGCTGACCCTGGCACTGCCCCGTATCCGCGACTTCCGTGGCCTCAACCAGTGGCAGTTCGACGGCAAGGGCAACTACACCTTCGGTCTCACCGAGCAGGTGATGTTCCACGAGATCGACCAGGACAGGATCGATCGCACCCGTGGCATGGACATCACCGTCGTGACCTCGGCGGCCAACGACGAAGAGGGCCGCGCGCTGCTCAAGCAGCTCGGGTTCCCCTTCAACGACAACCCGAAGAAGGCCAAGGCCAAGGCCAAGGGCCCGCGCTACTCCCGTGGGAAGAAGTGAGTAACTGATGGCAAAGACCGGTCTGAAGGTCAAGCAGTCCCGCAAGCCGAAGTTCGGCGTCCGGGCCTACACCCGCTGCCAGAAGTGCGGCCGGCCGCACTCGGTGTACCGCAAGTTCGGCCTGTGCCGTGTGTGCCTGCGCGACATGGCGCACAAGGGCGAGCTGCCCGGCGTCACCAAGTCGTCCTGGTGAGCCCCGCGTACGCGGTGCGCTCCCGCTGTCCGCAGCGGGCGGGCGCCGCGTACGTGGGCCACGGGCCCACACCGCATCGCATCCCACGATTTTCAACTTCCAACGCCGCAGGTCCGGGGCACCGCCCCGGAAACCGCAGTGAGAAAGAGGCTTCCTGAGCCATGAGCATGACCGATCCGATCGCAGACATGCTGACGCGTCTGCGTAACGCCAACCAGGCGTACCACGACGAGGCGTCGATGCCCCACTCGAAGATCAAGGCGGGTATCGCCGAGATCCTCAAGCAGGAGGGCTACATCGCCGCCTACGAGGTCACCGAGCCCGCCGAGGGCGAGGTCGGCAAGACCCTGACCGTGACCCTGAAGTACGGGGAGGACCGCGAGCGTTCCATCGCCGGCGTCCGCCGTATCTCCAAGCCGGGTCTGCGGGTCTACGCCAAGTCGACCAACCTGCCGAAGGTCCTCGGTGGCCTCGGCATCGCCATCATCTCGACCTCGCAAGGTCTGCTGACCGACCGTGAGGCCAAGGCCAAGAGCGTGGGTGGGGAAGTCCTCGCCTACGTGTGGTGACGGACGAGACCGAGAGGAGAGAACACCATGTCCCGAATTGGAAGGCTCCCGATCAGCGTCCCGTCCGGCGTCGAGGTCACCCTTGACGGCCAGCAGGTCACGGTCAAGGGTCCGAAGGGCGAGCTGGAGCACAGCGTCGCCGAGCCGATCACCGTCAGCCGCAACGAGGCCGGCGAGCTGATCGTCGAGCGCCCGGACGACGAGCGGCAGAACCGCTCGCTGCACGGCCTGACCCGCACGCTGGTGAACAACATGGTCACCGGTGTGACCCAGGGGTACGAGAAGAAGCTCGAGATCCAGGGCGTCGGCTACCGCGTCCAGGCCAAGGGCCCCCAGCAGCTCGAGTTCAACCTCGGGTTCTCGCACCCGGTGATCGTCGACGCCCCCCAGGGCATCACCTTCACCGTCGAGAACCCGACGCACTTCGCGGTGCAGGGGATCGACAAGCAGCTGGTCGGCGAGGTCGCCGCCAACATCCGCAAGATCCGCAAGCCCGAGCCGTACAAGGGCAAGGGTGTCCGGTACGTGGGCGAGCACGTCCGCCGCAAGGCCGGAAAGGCAGGTAAGTGACGATGGGCATCTCCCTGACGCACAACAAGAACGCCGCTCCGAAGGCTGCGTCCAAGCAGCGCCGCCAGGTGCGTGGTCGCAAGAAGATCTTCGGTTCCGCCGAGCGCCCCCGCCTCGTCGTGTCCCGGTCCGCCAAGCACATGTTCGTGCAGGTGATCGACGACACCCAGGGACGGACGCTTGCGTCGGCGTCGACGATGGAGGCCGACCTGCGCTCGCTGGAGGGCGACAAGTCCGCCAAGGCCCGCAAGGTGGGCGCGCTCGTCGCTGAGCGGGCGAAGTCCGCCGGCGTCGAGCAGGTCGTCTTCGACCGTGCCGGCTACAAGTACCAGGGTCGTGTCGCTGCGCTCGCCGATGGCGCGCGCGAGGCCGGCCTGGACTTCTGAGCGAACGACGAGAGGAAAAGGAAAGCGATGAGTGAGAACCAGGGCCGCAGCGGTGGCCGTGGCGAGCGTCGCGGCCGTGACGATCGTCGAGGCGGCCGGAACACCGAGGACAAGAACCAGTTCATCGAGCGCGTGGTGACCATCAACCGGGTCGCCAAGGTCGTCAAGGGCGGCCGTCGCTTCAGCTTCACCGCGCTGGTCGTGGTGGGCGACGGCGACGGCACCGTGGGCATCGGCTACGGCAAGGCCAAGGAGGTGCCGGCGGCGATCGCCAAGGGTGTCGAGGAGGCGAAGAAGAACTTCTTCCGCGTCCCGCGCATCCAGAAGACGATCCCGCACCCGGTCCAGGGCGAGAAGGCCGCCGGCGTGGTCATGCTGCGCCCGGCCGCTCCCGGTACCGGTGTGATCGCCGGTGGCGCCGTCCGCGCCGTGCTCGAGTGCGCGGGCATCCAGGATGTACTGGCCAAGTCCCTCGGCTCGCCCAATGCGATCAACGTGGTGCACGCCACCGAGGTCGCGCTGAAGATGCTCGAGGAGCCCGAGGACGTCGCCAAGCGCCGCACCAAGGCCGTCCAGGACGTGGCTCCGGCCGCGCTGCTGCGGGCCCGTGACGAGGCGAAGCAGGAGGTGGCTTCCTGATGGCGAAGCTGCAGATCACCCAGCTCAAGGGCGTCGTCGGCGAGAAGCCGCAGATGGGCCGGACCCTGCGCGGTCTCGGTCTGCGCAAGATCGGCCAGACCGTCGAGCAGCCCGACAACCCGGCCATCCGTGGCATGGTCCGTACGGTCCGCCACCTGGTCACCGTAGAGGAGGTTGACTGATTATGGCGATCAAGCTCCATGATCTCCAGCCGGCTCCCGGCTCCAAGCGGGACCGGATCCGGGTCGGCCGTGGTGAGGGTTCCAAGGGCAAGACCTCGGGCCGTGGCACCAAGGGCACCGGCGCACGCAAGAACACCCCGGAGAACTTCGAGGGTGGCCAGATGCCGATGCACATGCGGGTCCCGAAGCTGCGTGGCTTCAAGAACCCGTTCCGCGTCGAGTACCAGGTGGTGAACCTGGACAAGCTCGTGGCTCTCTACCCGGAGGGTGGCGAGGTGTCGGTCGACGACCTCGTCGCCAAGGGCGCCGTCCGCGACGGTTGGCCGGTCAAGGTCCTGGGCGCCGGCGAGCTGTCGGTCAAGCTCCAGGTCACGGTGAACAAGTTCTCGGCTTCGGCCAAGGAGAAGATCGAGGCCGCCGGCGGCACCGCCGAGGTCCTCTGATCCACTGATCCGGCGATCCATGCCGGAATGCTGAAGGGCGGTCCCCGCAGGGGGACCGCCCTTCATGCTGTGTCCGTGGCCTACAGGAGCTTCGGGGCGTACGGCGTGTCCGTGGCGTCCGGCGTGTCCGGGGCGTCCGTGGCGCACGGGCGTACGGGTCGCATTCCGTCCGCGTTTGCCGTCGGTGACGTGGCTGACAACACTGATAGAGTCACGGGGCACGCCTGTGTGGGTGTGATGTCCACGCGGGTGGCCCCGGCAAGGACCGGTCCACCCCGGGCGTGTCGTCGTCGTACAAGAGAGGGGCACGGTGCTCTCCGCATTCACCAATGCCTTCCGGACACCCGATCTTCGGAACAAGATCCTCTTCTCGCTGGGGATCATCGTCATCTTCCGGCTCGGATCGGCGATCCCGATCCCCAACGTCAACGTCCAACAGGTCGACACCTGTCGGGCGATGGCGACCGGCGGGGCGGCCGGCTTCGCCTCGATGCTGAACATGTTCTCCGGCGGGGCGCTGCTGAAGCTGGCGATCTTCGCCCTCGGTGTGATGCCCTACATCACCTCCTCGATCATCCTGCAGCTGCTCACCGTGGTGATCCCGCGGCTGGAGTCGCTGCGCAAGGAGGGTGGCCAGGGCCAGGAGAAGATCACCCAGTACACCCGCTACCTGACGATCCTGCTGGCGATCATGCAGTCGACCGCGTTCGTCACCCTGGCGGTCAACGACCAGCTGATCCCCGGCTGCCGCGGTCTGGTGTACAACACCGGTCTGTTCCCGATCATCGTGATGATCCTGACGATGACCGCCGGCACCAGCCTGGTGATGTGGCTCGGTGAGCTGATCACCGAGAAGGGCGTCGGCAACGGCATGTCCGTGCTGATCTTCACCTCGGTCGCCGCCCAGTTCCCGAACGGCCTGGCCTCGGTGCGCCAGTCCCGCCCGGGCCAGCAGGGCCTGATCGTGATGGGCCTGGTGATCCTGGTCGGCCTGGCCGTGATGGCCGCCGTGGTCTTCATCGAGCAGGGCCAGCGGCGGATCGGGGTGCAGTACGCCAAGAAGATGATCGGCGGCAAGCTGCGCGGCGGCACCTCGACGTACATCCCGATCAAGGTCAACCAGGCCGGCGTCATCCCGGTCATCTTCGCCTCGTCGATGCTCTACCTGCCGGTGCTGTTCTCCACGTTCCGGCCGACCGGCGCGGCGGCGCAGTGGGTGAGCAAGTACTTCGGCTCGATGTCGCACCCGGTCTACGTCATCACGTACGCGATCCTGATCATCTTCTTCGCCTACTTCTACGTGGCGATCACCTTCAACACCGAGGAGATCGCCGACAACATGAAGAAGTACGGCGGGTTCATCCCGGGCATCCGGGCCGGGGCCCCGACGGAGAAGTACCTGTCGTACGTCCTCAGCCGGCTGACCGCGCCCGGGTCGATCTACCTGGCGCTGATCGCGCTGATCCCGTCGGTGGCGTTCATCCTGTTCCAGGCCAACCAGAACTTCCCGTTCGGCGGCACCTCGTTGCTGATCATCGTCGGCGTCGGTCTGGACACCATCAAACAGATCGAATCCAAGCTCCAACAGCACAACTACGAAGGGTTCCTACGATGAGGCTCCTGATCATGGGTCCGCCCGGTGCGGGCAAGGGCACGCAGGCCAAGGGCATCGCTGCCCGCTACGCCATCCCGGCCGTGTCCACCGGTGACATCTTCCGCACCAACGTGAAGAACGAGACCCCGCTGGGCCTCAGGGTCAAGGAGATCATGGCCTCCGGCGGTTACGTCGGCGACGACATCACCAACGGGCTGGTGCGCAACCGGCTGGCCGAGGAGGACGCCGGCGCCGGCTTCCTGCTCGACGGCTACCCGCGCACCCTCGCCCAGGTGGAGGCTCTGGACGCGATGCTCGGTGATCTCGGCGTTGCTCTCGACGCCGTCATCTCCCTCACCGCCGACACCGACGAGGTGGTCGCCCGGCTGCTCAAGCGCGCCGAGATCGAGGGCCGCGCGGACGACAACGAGGAGACCATCCGGACCCGGCTGCGGGTCTACGACGAGGAGACCGCCCCGCTGCTGGCGACGTACGCCGAGCGGGGCCTGCTCGTCGAGGTGGACGGGCTGGGGGCCATCGACGAGGTCGGGCAACGGATCGCCGCCGAGCTGGACCAGCGGCTCGGGCTCAACGCAGAGAAGGCCTGAGTGTTCCGCAACAGTCGAGGCATCGAACTGAAGACCGACGACCAGCTGTGCCTGATGCGGAAGGCGGGGCTGGTCGTCGCAGACCTGCTCGACACCATCACCGCCGAGGCACGCCCCGGCGTCACCCTGCGGGAGCTGGACCGGATCGGTCGCGAGACGCTGGCGCGCCACGGGGCCGAGTCGAACTTCCTCGAGTACGGCGCCGACGCGCGCGGTGAGGGCGGTTTCAAGGGCGTCGTCTGCCTGTCGGTCAACGAGGTGATCGTCCACGGCCGCCCCACCGACGACATCCTCCAGGACGGTGACACGCTGTCGGTCGACGGCGGCGCCATCCTGGCCGGCTGGCACGGCGACTCGGCCCGTACGGTCCAGGTCGGCACCCCGGTCGCCGAGAGGCAGACCCTCAGCGACGTCACCGAGGGCGCGATGTGGGCCGGGATCGCCGCTGCCCACCTGAACGGACGGATCGGTGACGTCAGTGCCGCCGTCGAGGCCTACATCGAGAACGCCGGCCCGTACGGCATCGTCCGCGAGTACGTCGGGCACGGCATCGGCACCGCGATGCACCAGCCGCCCGATGTGCCCAACTACGGCCGTGCCGGCCGTGGGCCGCGGATCAGCCGCGGGATGGCCTTCTGCGTCGAACCGATGGTGACCGTCGGGTCGCCGGAGAACGCGGTGCTGGAGGACGACTGGACCGTCGTCACCCTCGACGGCAGCTCGGCTGCGCACTGGGAGCACACCGTCACCTGCACCCCGAAGGGTCTGTGGGTGCTGACCGCCGCCGACGGCGGCGAGGAGATGCTCGGGCGCCTCGGCGTGCCCTTCGGCCCGCTGGCCGACTGACCCGGCGCCGACCGGCCTCTGGTCTGCGGGGACATCCGGGTGGCACACTTGCCTGACCATGGCCCGTGGGCAGGATGCGCGGGCCCGGAGCATCGGGAGGCCCCGTGTCCCGTGACGATGACCACCGCCAGGACCACGACGAACACGTCGCCGATCCGTGCCGGCCGCTGCCCCGCCGGGCCGCCGAGCACCTCGGCCGTGAGCTGCCGCCCGAGCCCTCACCGCTGGAGCTGATGGAGCTGATGGAGCGGCTGCGGACGTTCCTCTCCCAGCACTGCGCCACGCCGTACGAGATCGACCCGGATGACCAGCCGGCCCGCGAGGCATGCTGGGCCCTGGCCGCATTCCTGGAGGACAAGCCGGTCCGGGACCGGAGCGAGGTCGCGGCGCTGTGGTACGTGGCCCGGCGCTGTGCCGCCACCGGGGCCTCGCCCCGGCGCCTGGGCAAGCTGCTGGAGCCGGCGATCGTCTGGCTCGCTCCCGACGACGAGGCCGCGCTGCCGATCCGGTCGCGGTTCGCCCGGTGGATGGTGCAGTGCGGCGGGGAGCGCGCCCGGTTCGGGCCGTTGCGTGCCGCGCAGCTCTACCGCAGCCTGGTGCCGGCGCTGTCCGGGCACGGAGTCAGCCGGGCGCGGCCGATCGAGGTGTGGCGGGAGACGCTGGCGGGGCTGTCCGAGCTGGGCCAGTGGGCCGGTGGCCCCGGCGGCCGGCACCCGGTGATCGGGCTGGAGTCGGGGCTGGCGTACGCCCGGCTGGCCGACCAGGTGGGGCGTCGGGCCGAGGCCGTCAGCCGCCTGCAGACCCTGCACCGGCAGCTGCGTGAACCGGGGGCGGCGGCCGAGCACGCCGCCACGCTGCACCTCACCCTGCTCGACATCGAGCTGGACCTGTGCGTCCTGGGCGCCGTGCCGCTCGATTGACCCGGCGTCACCCTCGGCGGCGCGGGATGTCACCCGATTGGTACCGTCAGGACCGTCTTACCGGCCGGATCCCGGGTCGGTGACGGGGCAGAATGAGCCCGCAGCGACACGGTGGTGCGAAGGCGCGCCGCAGAGGAAAGGACTCAACGCGATGAAGTCAGCCCGTTTCGGAGTCGTCGGCGCGATCGCCGCCGCCACGATGCTCCTCGCCGCCTGCGGCAACTCCACCGGTTCGACCGCAGGGTCCCAGTCGTCGACGACGAAGACGTACCGGATCGGGATCACCCAGATCGTCTCGCACCCGTCGCTGGACGCCTCCCGGGAGGGCTTCAAGAAGGCTCTGGCCGACGCCGGCCTCAAGGTCGACTACGACGAGCAGAACGCCCAGGGTGACCAGGCGACGGCGACCTCGATCGCCACCAAGTTCGCCACCGACAAGAAGGACCTCGTCCTCGCCATCGCCACACCGACCGCGCAGGCTGCGGCCCAGGCGATCACTGACACGCCGATCCTCTTCACCGCGGTCACCGACCCGGTCTCCGCCCAGCTGGTGAAGTCCCTCGACGCCCCCGGCAGCAACGTCACCGGCACCACCGACCTCAACCCGGTCGCCAAGCAGATCGGCCTGGTCAAGCAGCTCAAGCCGTCGGCCACCACCGTCGGCATCATCTACAGCTCCGGCGAGGTCAACTCCGCGGTGCAGGTGAAGCTGGCCAAGGAGGCGGCCGCCAAGGAGGGCCTGACCGTCAAGGAGACGGCCGTCTCGACCTCCTCCGAGGTCCAGCAGGGCGCCCAGTCCCTCGCCGGGGTGGACGCCATCTATGTCCCGACGGACAATGTCGTGGTCTCGGCGCTGGAGTCGGTGATCCAGGTCGGCGAGAGCAGGAAGATCCCGGTGATCGCCGGTGAGGGCGACTCGGTCAAGCGTGGCACCGTCGCCACGTACGGCATCGACTACGCCAAGCTCGGCTACCAGACCGGCCAGATGGCGGTGAAGATCCTCACCGCCGGAGCGAAGCCGGCCACCATGCCGGTGGAGTCGCAGGCCGACGTGCAGCTGGTCATCAACAAGGCCGCCGCCGAGCGGATGGGCGTGACCATCCCCGACGACCTGGCCAAGCAGGCCGCACAGACCTACTGACCGGTCACCCCTACCGACCGTCGCCGGCGGCCGTCGCGGGAGGAGACTCCCGCCGGCCGCCGCCGATCCAGGCATCCGGTCCCCCGCGCGGCGCACCCGCGGGGGACCACCGTTCGACAACAGAGAAGGAGGAGGGCGCATGATCGTCGCCCTGGACCTGGGATTCATCTTCGCCGTGATGGCGTTGGGGGTCTATATCTCCTTCCGGATCCTCGACTTCGCCGACCTCACCGTCGACGGGTCGTTCACCAGCGGCGCCGCGACCACCGCCGCGCTCATCGTCGCCGGGGTGAACCCCTGGCTGGCCACCGCCGCGGCGATCGTCGTCGGCCTGGCCGCCGGGGCGGTCACCGGCGTGCTGCACGCCAAGGGGGGCATCAACCCGCTGCTGGCCGGCATCCTCACCCAGATCGCGCTGTACTCGATCAACCTGCGGATCATGGGGCGGGCGAACGTACCGCTGCTGCGTACGCAGACGATCATCACCCCGCTGCGGGAGGCCAAGCTGCTCGGCACCCCGGTCTCGGTGCTGATCTTCCTCGGCCTCGGCGCCGTGCTCACCGCCGTGCTGGTCTGGCTGCTGTCGACCGACTTCGGTCTGGCGATGCAGGCGACCGGCGACAACCAGGCGATGATCCGCTCGCTGGGGGTGAACACCGATCGGATGAAGATCATCGGGCTGGCGCTCTCCAACGGCCTGGTCGCCCTGTGCGGCGCGTTGATCGCCCAGTACCAGGGCTTCGCCGACATCGGCATGGGCATCGGCCTGATCGTCGCCGGCCTGGCCTCGGTGATCATCGGCCAGGCGATCTTCGGGCAGCGTACGGTCCTCGTCGCCGCCTCGGCGGTGGTGATCGGCTCGGTCATCTACCGGCTGGTGATCCAGCTCGCCCTGATGATCGGCTTCAACCCGAACGACATGAAGCTCATCTCCGCCGTCCTCGTCGTCGCCGCGCTGCTGCTGCCGCGCTGGGACGTGGTCCGCCGGCTCAGCGCCCGACGCCAGGAACGCCTGCAGAAGCTGACCGAACCGTACGAGGAGGGCGCCGCCGCGGCGGACGCCGTGGA
This sequence comes from Raineyella sp., assembly GCF_034933565.1. Taxonomy (NCBI): domain Bacteria; kingdom Bacillati; phylum Actinomycetota; class Actinomycetes; order Propionibacteriales; family Propionibacteriaceae; genus Raineyella; species Raineyella sp. Next base: position 15,253 of record NZ_JAYFNG010000014.1, on the reverse strand, counting down.
GGAGAGCGTGCGATGACGACCCACGAGGCCAAGCTCGAGCTGACCAACGTCACCAAGGTCTTCTACCCGCACACCGTCAACGAGCGGGTGGCGCTCAAGGCGGTGTCCCTCACCCTCAGCGAGGGGGACTTCGTCACCATCATCGGCTCCAACGGCGCCGGCAAGTCGACCCTGCTGAACGTCATCGCCGGCGCGCACCGCCCCGAGGCGGGCAGCATCCGGATCGACGGCCGGGAGGTCTCCCGGCTCGCCGACTTCCAGCGCGCCCGGTACATCAGCCGGGTCTTCCAGGACCCGATGGCCGGCACCTCGCCGCACATGACCATCGAGCAGAACCTCGCGATGGCGCTGTCCCGGGGCCGGCGGCGCGGCCTGGGGGCCGGCGTCTCGGCCCGCAAGCGGGAGCGGTTCCGGGCGGAACTGGCCACCCTCGAGCTCGGCCTGGAGGACCGGCTGGGCGTACGGGTCGGGATGCTCTCCGGGGGACAGCGGCAGGCGCTGTCACTGCTGATGGCCACCTTCAGCGAGCCCGAGATCCTGCTGCTCGACGAGCACACCGCCGCCCTCGACCCGCAGCGGGCCGCCCTGGTCACCCGGCTGACCGGCGAGGCGGTCAGGCGGCACGGGCTCACCGCGCTGATGGTCACCCACAACATGGAGCAGGCGCTGCAGCTCGGCAACCGGCTGATCATGATGCACGAGGGCGACGTGATCTTCGAGATCGACGCCGGCGCCAAGGCCAAGGCGACCGTCCCCGACCTGCTCAATGAGTTCGGCAAGGTGCGCGGGGCCACCGAGGCCCTCAGCGACCGTACGCTCCTCGGCTGACGGCCCGCTGACAAGCCTTCGGCTGTCGGCCCGCTGACCGACCCCGGTCGACGGCCCACGGCCGGGCCGGCCGGGCGCGGGGGGCGGCTGACCGACCGACCGTCCGGGGCCGCAGACGAGCATCGTGTGAAACCCCGGACACCGAGGTGCGGGGCGGCGTACCCTACGCCCTCGATGGTCGGACCAACGGGGCGGGGGGCTGCATCCCCGGCGCAGGGGCGCGGGAACAATGCTCGCATGGTGAATTCTGACGTGCATGCCGCGATCAACGTGCGCCTGGCACTCCTCGGCCTGCCGGTGGCCGAGGGCAGCGCCGGGGGCGCCGAGGCCCGCCTCGTCGCGCCCCTGCTGGCCCGGCAGCGCGAGATCGGCCGCCGACTCCTCGACCAGCTGTGCCCGGTCGACGCCCGCATCCAGGCGTTCCTCGACGACTACCTCGCCGACGCGCCGGTGCGGCCGCATCTGCCCGCCACGACCCTCGTCCTCGACCAGGCCGGGCTGGCCCGCGGCCTGTCGCTGCCGCAGCACGGCGACTCCTTCACGTCCCCGTACGTCCACAGCTATCGGCTGACCAACGGCGTGCTGCACAATCCGGTCAACGACCGGCGGACCACCGCCGGCGTCTTCCACATCGCCCAGGGCGGGCTGCCGATCCCCGACGACAAGATCAGCGTCCGCAAGGACGTCTTCGGCCGGCTGCTCGAGCTGGCCCTGTGCCCGCCGGACGACGCGCTGGAACTGCCCTGGACCGCCGGCTCCGACACCCCCGCGCGGACCTTCGTCTCGCTGCTGATGCGACCCGTTGTGGTCCCCGAGGTGCCCGGCGTCTGCCCGCAGCGGATGGAGGTGCGTTTCATCGTGCCCGGCGGCCTGGTCAGCAACCTCGATTTCGTCGAGGGCATCTTCGGCAACGCCGGTGACCCCCAGCTGCCGGAGAGCGACGCCGCCCTCGACCCGGAGCACTGGACCGGCACCACCGGCTGCATCATCCTCGCCCCGCACCTCATCCACGTCACCAAGCGTGACCTCGGCCTGCCGCACTGGGACGAGGCCACCGAGCGGGAGCGTCGCGACGGGCAGTGCTGGCACTCCGAGGACGAGCGGTACAACGACGGCAAGGCCTTCAAGGTCTGTGCCCGGACCGCCGCCGGCGTCATCGTCACGGTCATCGCCGACAACTACTTCGGCTACTGCAAGAAGGAGGTGAAGACCCAGATCGGCTACTCCGCCAACCTGGTCGGCGGCGCGGAGGAGGAGCACTCCGGCGGCGCGCTGGTGTTCCCGAGCTATCTGGAGGGTCAGGAATACTACGACGACCTGGCCGGCGACGACTGGGACCTCGCCGACGTGCTCGCCCGCGAAGAGGACCGCTTCGTCCGGCAGCCCGAGGGCCACGCGCTGGACCCGGCCGACCCGTCGGTCGTGCTGGTCCCCGGTGGGGCCTTCTTCAGCCTGCGGGAACGGTCGGTCTCCTGGGCCGACGGCCACGGCGGCCGGGCCGCCATCCCGCTGCGCGCCGACCGTACGTACGTCGGCCCGCACGGCTACCGGATCCGGATGGCGCAGTCCGGTGTGGACCGCACCCAGTGGAGCCTGATCGGCACCTCGGCCGCCTCGACCGCCTGCCACAAGCCGAGCACCGTCTCGGGCGGGGGCAAGTCGGAGATCTCCAAGGCGATCACCGACGCGTTCGTCTACGGCAACGCGTACGTCAAGGACTTCGACGCCGACATCGACACGGTCGCCTCGATCCTGGCCCGCGACTTCGCCAACCGGTTCGCCGACCCGGCGCGCAACGGCGCCGACCATCGCGAGGTGCTCAGCGACCGGCGCAGCATCGGCAGCGTGATCAAGCTGCTCACCCCCTCCGACGACTACACCTGGGAGTACAACGAGTGGCTGCGCACGATCCCGCAGCACATCAAGGAGCTGGTCTTCGTCGTCAAGCGCTCCTACCGGCCGGAGTGGGGCACCGACTGGCGCCGCCACTTCAGCGTCGGCATCATGAACGGCCGCGCCGGCAACGCTCTGCGCCTGGACGGCGACAAGGTGATCGTCAACATGCTCCGGGTCGGCTTCGACCAGGACGGCTCGTGGCGGCTGTTCAGCCTGCGTCCCGACTTCAGCCCGGCGCTCAAGGTGCAGACCGAGGACGACATCACCGCCAGCACGGTGGTGCCCGCCGCCGTGCTCGGGCTGCCCGGCGACCTGTCCCGCAAGGTGGTCACCAACTGCGAGCGGTTGCTCTTCCAGCGCCCCGACGACGCCATCCACCGCGGCTACGACAAGCAGGCCGAGCGCGACATCGCCCGCCCGGACACCTTCCTGTCCAACTTCCAGCCGCTCGACCACCGCGACGCCCGGCAGATGCGCGACGACGCGGTCGACTTCAGCACTTTCAGCGAGCCCGCCCAGGAGCTCATCAGCCGGGTCGCCGACCTGCCCGACGACCAGGCGCCGGCGTGGTGGGTGTGCTCGGCACAGCCGCGGCTGGTCGACGGGAAGCCGTCGAAGAACCCCCGCTACCTGCAGCTGCGCCCCGACATCGCCGACCCGGGCGAGACCGCGAAGGCCGATCTGGCGATCCACCTGCACCGGCGCATCCCCAGCTCGCAGCCCGAGCCGGTGCCGGTCGACCTGGTGGCGGCCGGGCGGCGCAACAACCCGCCCGAGCCCGGCATCCCGCCACTGTGCGCCTTCAACCCGCTGCACTACCTCGAGCTGCCGGAACTGTTCATGGAGTTCATCAGCTCGATGACCGGCAAGTCGCCGTCCACCACCGGGGCCGGCTCCGAGGGTGCCCTGACCAAGGGCCCGTTCAACGCACTGCCGGCGGTCTTCGACCTCAACGCGGCCCTGCTCTCCTACATCCTCACCGGCTACGACGGCTGGCTGTCGTGCGCCGGCCACCTCGGCCCGAAGGTCCGCGTCGACCACGACATCAGCCTGCTGGTGCCGGAGGTCTTCTCGCGGATGAGCGAGGCCGAGCGCGACGCCCGGACGCTGATCGAGCAGGGCTTCCTGGAGAAGGTCGGTGACGTGGCGGTCGAGGGACGTACGGTGCCCGCGAGCCGGCTCGGCTACCGGATGACGAAGCGCTTCGCGACCGCCTACTTCGGGCGGATCTTCATGCACCCCGACGTGGTGTTCACCGACGAGATGCTGCGCCCCGAGCTGCAGGACCCGGCCGTCTTCGCCGAGAGCGTGGACACCATCGTGCACACCCACGAACGGGTCGCCGCGGCGTACTTCGCCGACGGCACCGCAGACCTGGCCTGCCCGCCGCTGCGCGCGGTGCTGGAGATCATGGCCTTCGGCGCCACCGCCGACGGTCGTACCCTCGACGACCCGGCGGTGCGGGAGCTCTTCACCCGGGAGAACGTCCTGGCCGGTGACTGGTACGCCGCCCGACTCGACGCCCAGCAGACCGCCCGGGTACGGCGGGCCGGGGCGGCCGTCGATCACCTGACCCGGTTCGTCGGCCGCTCCGACGCGACCGAGGTGACCGAACGACTCGGCCTGACGGACCGGTTGACCCGCGCCCGGGCCGAACTGGCCCGGGTCTCCGCACCGGACTACCGCGCCCGGCTGGTCGGCGAGCTCGGCCTCCAGCCGCAGCTGGGCTGATTCGCGTCACCGGCGGAGCGGACCGTCGGTGGGCAATCCACCGCAGTTGCGCGGCCTGCGGGACGCGCCACCGGCGGGACCGAGCCGTGCTGGGCTCGGCCCCCGAGCTCAGGCCGCGGTGACGCTGAGCTCCCAGGGACGCCCCGGCCGGGCGGGGGCGTCCAGCCGGACCTCGAAGGCCGCCCCCAGCTCGGCCGCCAGAGCGGTGGGCGTACGGGCCGCCGAGCCGTGCTCGCAGAGCCGGCGGGCGACGAGGCCGCGGGTGTGCTTGGCGTGGTGGCTGGCCCCGGGCACCACGATCCGCACCCAGCGCCGGGCGGTGGCGCCGGTCGGGTGCCAGGCCGGCAGATAGGTGCCGGAGCGGCAGTCCACCACCAGTCCGGTGCCGGCGGCCGCAGTGAGCTCCGCGCCCAGCCGATCGCGCCACCACGGCCCGAGCCGGCCGACGCCGGGCAGCTCGACGTCCATCGCCAGCCGGTAGGCGCCGACCCGGTCGGCCGGCCGCAGCGCCCCGTACGCCGCCGACACCACCACCAGCCAGGCGTTCGCGCGGCGGCGGGCCGGGCCGGTGAGGGTCGGCAGGTCCAGCGCGTCGTACAGCACCCCGGTGTAGAGCCGGCCGGCCGGGGTGGCGGGGGAGTCCAGCACCGTGGTGTTGCGGGCGACCTCCGCCGCCAGCGATTCCGGCACGCCCAGCACGCCGGTGGCACCCGGGGCCGCCGACACCTCGGCCAACGCCGTCAGCACGGTCCGGCGCGCCGCGGTCAGCCCGGGGAAGGACAGTCCTGCGAGGTCGGGCGGCGCCCCGTGGGTCCGCGCGGTCTTGGTCTCCGACGGTGGCAGCAGGATCAGCACCGGCCCAGCATGCCAGCGTCGCCGCCTCCCCACGGACGGCGTCCGGTCGCCGGGGCCCCGTCCGACCGTCAGCCGGTCCTTCGGTCTCCGCGGCGGGCATCCCGTCGCGCGGAGGCCTGCCGGGTCACGGCTAGTCTGGGGCCATGAGCAGCAACCTGCCCGTGCCGTATCGCTACCGCTCGGAACCCGCGACGCCGGTGTCCGACCAGGAGCGCGATGACCTCACCGCCCGGGTCAATGCGGCCTACACCGACGGCAGGCTCGACGACGAGGCCTACCATGCCGCCCTGGACCGGGTGTTCGCCGCCCGGACGCTGGGCGAGCTGGTGCCGGTCGTCGAGGTGGTGGGGGCGGTGCCGACGTACCGGGAGCCGGCGATCGTCGCCTCGACCACGACCAACAGGCCCGGCGAGCTGGCCGACATCAAGGGCCCCGGCCGGGCCGGTCTGCTGGTGCTGGCGATCGGCGGCGGCGCACTCCTGGTGCTGGTCGTCCTCCTCGCCGTGCTGCTGGTGTTCTGAGTTCCGCGTTCTGGTCCCGATTCCGCGCACGTTCCGATCCCGCACGCGAGGTCTGCTCCGGGCGGGTCCGCCTTGCGTGCCGCGCCTGCTCCGGGCGGGTCCCCATTGCGTGCCGCCTGTTCCGGGCGTCCGTGCCGCTGCATGCACCGGACAGCGCCGATGTTTCGGAACTGACCGAACGATCAATACCATCGAATGCGTGCCAAAGAAGCAGGTCACCCCGGGGAAGATCCGTGATCATGTGGAACGGCTGGGGGAGCTGTACCCGCCGATCCCGTTGTCCTCGGTGGATCGTACGGTGCGCGATCCGGAACTCGTCCGCACCCGCTTCGGCCATGTCCTCAACTACCTCGCCCGCGTCGAGCTCGAGGTGGACCGCAACGTCCTGGAGATCCTCACCGTCATCCCGGGCATCGACGGGACCGACCGCTTCTTCTACCAGGACGTCTGGCAGCCGCAGGAGATCCAGCACGGCCTGATCCTGGACCGGCTGTGCACCGATGTCGGACTTCCGCCGTCCACCCCGAAGATGACCTTCGACTGGACCTTCCGACTGCTCGGTGCCCTGGCACACCTGCGCCCGATCCAGGACGTCTCCCGGATGATGTTCTACCTCACCGGCGCCTCGACCGAGCGCCAGGCGGTGCTGGCCTACAACAGTTTCACCGCCCGGCTGAAGGAGATCGGCGAGGACGTCATCGCCGAGTCGGTGATCCATCCGATCAAACGCCAGGAGCCGGGTCACTTCGCCTACTACCGGATGTCCGCCGAGCTGCTCGCCACCACGCTGCGGCCGTGGCAGCGCTGGCTGGTCCAGCAGCTGCGCAGCACCTCGTACGCGATGGTCGGCACCAACGGCGACGAGGAGTACAAGCGCGACATCGGCGGCCTGATGGTCACCTTCGACCTGGACCACGACCTCGAGGCGTACGCCCGCGAGGTCGGCCGGCTGGAGGCCCGCTTGATCTGGGCCGACCGCAACGGTCTGGAGTTCCCGCCGTACGTGCTGGAGAGCATGCGGGAGTCGGTGGAGCTCTACCGGGAGAAGGGTCTGTCGACGCTGCCCGCGCGCTACGACCTGGAGGGCCACGCCCTGGTCGAACGGCCCACCTCCCGCAGCCTCGTCGGGGTCCGCTGAGCCTGCTGTCGGGCCCGACCGCGGGAGTGTCCACCGGCCGCCCGTCGCCCGCGCCACAGGGCGCCGGCCGGGGCGTCGCAGCGGGCCCAGGAGGGGCGGACCGGGATTTGGGCAATCCTTGCCCCGCCGGGTAGAGTGACTCCTTGGTCACCTGTGTCGGTGCACCAGCGTGCCCATCGGTCGGTGGGGCGGGACTGACGATGTGAGGATCATGGCAAAGAAGGAAGGCGTTCTCGAGCTCGAGGGCACCGTCGTGGAGGCTCTGCCGAACGCGATGTTCCGGGTCGAGTTGTCCAACGGCCACAAGGTGCTGGCCACCATCAGCGGCAAGATGCGACAGCACTACATCCGCATCCTGCCGAGCGACCGTGTCGTCGTCGAGGTCTCTGCGTACGACCTCAACCGCGGACGCATCGTCTACCGACACAAGTGACACGCGGGTGGGCCCGGCCCACTCACACCACCCATCCACAGTCGGGCGCGGTCCGTTGACGGGCCACGCCCTGCGCCGATTCAGAAAGACGATCGATGAAGGTTCAGCCGAGCGTCAAGAAGATCTGCGACAAGTGCAAGGTCATCCGCCGGCACGGTCGCGTGATGGTGATCTGCGAGAACCCGCGCCACAAGCAGCGCCAGGGCTGACAGCCCCGGCCTGGCTCCCGGTGTCACACCGGGGGGCTGCCCCGGTGCCTCGCGTCACCGCTCCCGCTGGGAGGCCTCCGGGCCACCGAGCCGGGGCCTCTTCGCCGGACTCCGGTCCGGGACCCACAACCGAATACCTCACCCGCCGGAGCCATCCGGCTCGTGGGGCCAGCCATTCAGCGTGAATGCAACCCCGGGGCGTACGTCCCGGATCCACCCTCGGACGAAGGCCGAGGCCCTGCCGCGGTACAGCAGCATCAGGCGGACAGGGACGCTTCACGCCACACACCTTCGCGGACCACGGAGGTCATGCGGGTCGGGAGACCCGTTCCGTCGTCCGTCCACGGGAAAGGAACCCGCCACATGGCACGCCTGATCGGTGTCGACCTGCCGCGCGAGAAGCGCCTCGAGGTCGCCCTCACCTACATCTACGGCATCGGCCACACCCGCGCGCTCGAGACCCTCGCCGGTACCGGCATCTCGGGTGACAAGCGCGTCCACGAGCTCACCGAGGACGACCTGGTCGTCCTGCGTGACTTCATCGAGGCCAACTACCAGACCGAAGGTGACCTCCGCCGCGAGGTCGCCGCCGACATCCGCCGCAAGATCGAGATCGGCTCCTACCAGGGTCGTCGTCACCGCAGCGGTCTGCCGGTCCGTGGCCAGCGCACCCGCACCAACGCGCGTCAGCGCAAGGGCAAGCGCAAGGCCGTCGCCGGCAAGAAGAAGTGACCCTCACTTCCCCCGCTCACTGACTGACAGACTTTTCGAGGAGCAGAAACACTCTCATGGCTACTGCAGGCCGTAGCACCGGCAAGAAGGTGCGCCGCAAGGAAAAGAAGAATGTGGTCGCCGGCCAGGCCCACATCAAGTCCACCTTCAACAACACGATCATCTCGATCACCGATCCGACCGGCCAGGTCATCGCCTGGGCCTCGGCCGGCACCGTCGGGTTCAAGGGTTCGCGCAAGTCCACCCCGTACGCCGCTCAGATGGCCGCCGAGGCGGCCGGTCGTCGTGCCATGGAGCACGGCCTGAAGCGCGTCGACGTGTTCGTCAAGGGTCCGGGGTCGGGTCGTGAGACCGCGATCCGTTCGCTGGGCGCCATCGGTCTGGAGATCGGTCCGATCTCCGACGTGACCCCCGTCCCGCACAACGGCTGCCGCCCGCCCAAGCGCCGCCGCGTCTGACCCGAACGAACTAGCAAAGGACTGAACAAGAATGGCCCGTTACACCGGCCCCATGACCAAGAAGTCCCGTCGTCTCGGGACTGATCTCGTCGGCAACGACAAGGCGTTCGAGCGCCGCCCCTACCCGCCGGGCGTGCACGGCCGCGGCCGCACCAAGGACTCCGAGTACTCGCTGCAGCTGCGCGAGAAGCAGAAGGCGCGGTTCGCCTACGGCGTGCTGGAGAAGCAGTTCTCCCGCTACTACGAGGAGGCCAACCGTCAGCCCGGCCGCACCGGTGACAACCTGCTGCGCATCCTCGAGTCGCGTCTGGACAACGTCGTGTACCGCGCCGGGCTCGCCTCGACCCGCCGCCAGGCCCGTCAGCTCGTCAACCACGGGCACTTCCTGGTGAACGGCAGGAAGGTCAACATCCCGTCGTACCGCGTCGCCGAGCATGACATCATCCAGGTCAAGGAGAAGTCGCTCAACATCACCCCGTTCGTGGTGGCCCGCGAGACCCATTCCGAGCGCTCCGTGCCGGCGTGGCTCGAGGCTCGCCCGAACCAGATGAAGATCTTCGTGCACCAGCTGCCGACCCGTGAGCAGATCACGGTCGACGTGCAGGAGCAGCTGATCGTCGAGCTCTACTCGAAGTGATCCCGACGGCAGGAGGGGCGGTCCGCCGCCCCTCCTGCCGGGTTCACCCTGGGGGAGCACCCGACCGGGCGTCTCTCCCGCACCCGGGGCCGTACGGCATCTCGCCGTCGCTCCACTCGGATCGCGTCTTCAAATAGTGGTGGACGCGGAAAGGAACACACCCATGCTGATCGCCCAGCGCCCGACCCTGAGCGAAGAGGTCCTCGACGAGCACCGTTCGCGGTTCGTCATCGAGCCCCTCGAGCCCGGCTTCGGTTACACCCTCGGCAACTCGCTGCGTCGTACGTTGCTGTCCTCGATCCCCGGTGCTGCCCTGACCAGCATCAAGATCGACGGCAACCTGCACGAGTTCTCCACCCTCCCGGGTGTCGTCGAGGACGTCACCGAGATCATCCTCAATCTGAAGGGCCTCGTGCTCACCTCGGAGGAGGACGAGCCGGTGGTCATGTACCTGCGCAAGGCCGGTGCCGGTGAGGTCACTGCCGCCGACATCCAGCCGCCGGCCGGTGTCGAGGTGCACAACCCCGACCTGCACATCGCCACGCTCAACCGTGACGGTGCCATCGACATGGAGTTCGTGGTCGAGCGCGGCCGCGGCTACGTGTCGTCGGACCAGAACAAGGAGACCGAGCACGAGATCGGCCGCATCCCGGTCGACTCGATCTACTCCCCGGTGCTGAAGGTCAGCTACAAGGTCGAGGCCACCCGTGTCGAGCAGCGGACGGACTTCGACCGTCTCGTCGTCGACGTGGAGACCAAGCAGTCGATCACCCCGCGGGACGCGGTCGCCTCCGCCGGCCGTACCCTCGTCGAGCTCTTCGGCCTGTTCCGGGAGCTGAACGTCGAGGCCGAGGGTGTCGAGATCGGCCCGTCGCCGGTGGACGACCAGTACGCCACCGACCTGGCCCTGCCGGTCGAGGACCTCAACCTGTCCGTGCGTTCCTACAACTGCCTGCGTCGTGAGGGCATCCACACCGTGGGTGAGCTCATCTCGCGTTCCGAGCAGGACCTGCTCGACATCCGCAACTTCGGCTCCAAGTCCATCGACGAGGTCAAGCAGCAGCTGGCCACGATGGGTCTGGCCCTCAAGGACAGCGCCCCCGGCTTCGACCCCTACACCTATTCCGGTGCCGGGAACGACGACGAGGACGAGGACACCGATTTCGCGGAGACCGAGCAGTACTGAGCGCGCCGCTCCGTACGAGTCCCGGGCACCGCTTCTGATTGAACTGGAGAGACAAGAATGCCTACCCCCACCAAGGGCCCCCGTCTGGGCGGCAGCGCCACGCACCAGCGCATCATCCTGGCCAACCTGGCCAGCCAGCTGTTCGAGCACGGCAGTGTCGTGACGACCGAGGCCAAGGCCAAGCGGGTCCGTCCGCTGGCCGAGAAGATGATCACCAAGGCCAAGCGCGGCGACCTGCACGCCCGCCGCGTGGTGCTGAAGACCATCACCGACCCGAGCGTCGTGCACGTGCTGTTCACCGAGATCGCCCCGGCGATGGAGGGGCGCGACGGCGGCTACACCCGCATCACCAAGATCGGCAACAGTCAGGGCGACAACGCTCCGATGGCCAAGATCGAGGTCATCACCGAGAAGGTGGCCCCGAAGGTGTCGGCCGCCGAGGCCGCCACCACCACGGAGACCGCCGAGGAGATCAAGGCCGCCGTGGCCGAGGCCGAGACTGTCGAGACTGAGGTTGTCGAGGCCGAGGTTGTCGAGGCCGACGCCACCACGGCCGAGGACGAGGCGAAGGCCGACGAGGCGAAGGCCTGAGCCGCGACCGGATCGGACCGGGCGCGGCAGTGTCGCCGCGACCTGCCGCCGACAGGGCGTGGGAGGGAGACCTCCCACGCCCTGTGCGTTTCTCCGGTCGGGTGCGCGCACTGGCACAGGCGGAACGTGCCCGGCTCGGGTGTACGTCGTCCGGTCGGCAGTGTCCCCGATCATGCGACGTCTCCCTATCGGCGCACCTCCCGGGTAGTGCGTACGTCCCTGGGCTGGGCGTACGTCCTTGGGCTGGGCGTACGTCCCTGATCGTGCGTACCTGTCGGACGCAGAAGGGCGGGCCCCCGCACGGGGACCCGCCCTTCCGGACGTCCGGAGGCCGACTCAGGCCGGGTGGCCTGGGTGAGGGCTCAGGCCTGGGTGGCCTTGGTGAGGCGCTCGTTCACGTTGTTCCAGTTCACGACGTCCCACCAGGCGTTGACGAAGTCCGCCTTGACGTTCTTGTACTGCAGGTAGAAGGCGTGCTCCCACATGTCGAGGAGCAGCAGCGGGGTCTGACCGACCGGCAGGTTGCCCTGGTGGTCGAAGACCTGGTAGACGCGCAGGGCCTGGGAGAGCGCGTCGTAGCCGAGGACGGCCCAGCCGGAGCCCTGGATGCCGAGGGCCACCGCGGAGAACTCCTTCTTGAAGGAGTCCAGGCCACCGAACGTGGTGTCCAGCGCGGTCTTGATGTCACCGGTCGGCTCGGAGCCGCCCGGCGCCATGTTGGTCCAGAAGACGGAGTGGTTGAAGTGGCCGCCCAGGTTGAAGGCGAGGTCCTTCTCCAGCTTGTTGATGACGCCGAAGTTGCCCTTGTCCCGCGCGTCGGCCAGCTGCTCCAGGGCGGTGTTGGCGCCCTTGACGTAGGTGGCGTGGTGCTTGTCGTGGTGCAGCTCCATGATCTCCGGGACGATGGCCGGGGCCAGAGCGTTGTAGTCGTACGGGAGGTCGGGCAGCTGGTAGGTCATGGTGGTACTCCTTCACGCGGCGCGAGGCCGATCGATGGCGAGTTACAGTCTCTTCTCACCCTACCGACGTGACCCCGCTGGTCAATGACTCATTCCGGGCCCGACACCGGCCGACGGCCGCTCAGCCGGGCCGACCACCGCCGGGAGCACCCGCCGACGCCCGGGTCGCGTCGGGTCGCGTCGGGTTGCGCCGAGCCGCGTCGGGTCGCGCCGAGCCGCGTCAGGCCGGGTGGGTCGCCGGATCGGCCGATCCCGACCGGCCTCAGCCGCGGCGGACCTCCAACACCCGGAAGCCCTTCGCGCTGGCCAGCCGCTCGGTGGGCCAGCCCTGCTCGCCCAGCCACCGCTGCAGACTGTCCGCGCCGAGGTTCTTGCCGACCACCAGGACCGCCCGCCCGCCCGGCGCCAACCGGCCGAGCCAGGTCAGCAGCAGCGCATGCAGCGCCTCCTTGCCGATCCGGATCGGCGGGTTGGACCAGATCTCGTCGTACGTCACTGCCGGGTCGACCGTCTCGGGGGTGGCGGTCCACACCCGGTCGGCCACGCCGAGCGCGGTGGCGTTGTCCCGGGTGAGCGCCAGGGCGCGCTCGTTGGTGTCCACCGCGTCGACAGTGAGCCAGGGGCAGTCGAGGGCCAGGGTGAGGGCGATCGGCCCGTAGCCGCAGCCGACATCGACGATCCGACGGACCTGCGGCCCGGGCGGCGCCACCTCCTTGAGCAGGACCGCGGTGGCCGGATCCAGCCGACTGCCGGAGAACACGCCGTTGGCGGTCTGCAGGTCCAGCTCCCGGCCCCGGACGGTGACCCGGATCGTCCGCCGCTTCTCCTCGTCCTGCGGCGTGGCGAAGTAGTGCGCGAGGTGTTCGTCAGTCACAGCAGCAGTCTCCGTCCGTCGCCGGTGTCGTCGTCGCCTGGGTCGTGGTCGTGGTCCCGGACGCGGGGGCGCCGGTCGGGGCCGGTCCGGGCGGCAGCACCCGTACCGCCCGGGCGGCCCCGGCCCGGGCGACGAGCTCCTCGTCCGGCGGGTAGCCGACCTCCTCGAGGGTCAGGCCGTGGGCCGGCATCACCTGGATCGACGACTGCCGGGTGGTGGTGTCGCGGACGCCGCGCAGCCAGTCGAGGTCGCGCTGCCCGGTGCCCACCGCCGCCAGCGCACCGACCAGCGAGCGCACCATCGAGTGGCAGAACGCATCCGCCCGGACGGTGATCTCGACCGTCCCCGCCCCGGGGCCCTCGGCGCGGCGCTCGGCGGTGCAGTCCAGCAGCGTACGGATCGTGGTGGCTCCTTCGCGCGGCCGGCAGAACGCGGCGAAGTCGCGCAGGCCGAGCAGCTCCGCCCCGGCGGACCCGAGCACGGCCGGGTCCAGGGTGCCGCGGATGCGGGCCACGTGGCCGCGCAGCAGCGGGTCGGCGAACCCCGCCTCGTCCACCAGCCGGTAGACGTAGCGGCGCCACTGCGCCCCGAACCGGGCATCGAAGCCCGGCGGGGCCGGCCGGACGTCGCGGACCACGACGTCGGGTGGCAGCACCCGGCGCAGCCGGCGCTGCAGGGTGTCCACCGGGGCGTCGGCGGGCAGGTCGACGTGGGCGACCTGGCCGCGCGCGTGCACCCCGGCATCGGTCCGTCCTGCGACGGTGAGCGTCGGGGTGGTGGGCAGCCGCAGCACCTGGCCGATCCGGTGCTCGAGTTCGCCCTGGACCGTACGCCGGTCGGGCTGGGCGGCCCAGCCGCTGAACCCGGTGCCGTCGTAGGCGATGTCCAGCCGCCACCGGGTGAGGGCCCCGTCGGGGTGGTGCGCAGCAGACATGGTCATCGACCCGGAGGGGTCGGCGGGACCCGGCGGTAGACCAGGTCGCGGATGGTCCGCCCGGCGTCCAGCCCGCGCTGCTCGAAGCGGGTCACCGGCCGGGCGGGGTCGCGCGGCGCCCAGCCGTCGCCGTCGCGGTGGGCGTTGACCAGGTCGTCGCGGTGGTCGAGCACCTCGCGCATCTGCTCGGCGTAGTCCGCCCAGTCGGTCGCCAGGTGCCAGCTGCCACCGGGGCGCAGCCGGGAGGCGACCAGCGTCGCGGTGTCCGGGTTGACCAGTCGGCGCTTGTGGTGGCGCGCCTTGTGCCAGGGGTCGGGGAAGAAGGTGAAGATCCGCTCGACGCTGCCTGCCGGGATCCAGTGCCGCAGCGCGTCGATCCCGTCGACCTCGGCGAGCCGTACGTTCGTCAGGCCCGCGCGGGCGATCAGGCCGAGGGCACTGGCGAGGGCCGGCTTGAACACCTCGAACCCCAGGTAGTTCACCTCGGGGTGCCGGCCGGCGATCGCCGCGCAGGCCTCCCCGTTGCCGGTCCCGATCTCCAGCCACAGCGGGGCCGTACGTCCCCAGATCGCGTCAGGATCGAACGGCTGGCCGGCGGCGACGGAGGTGGTGGTGGCCCGGTGGGCCAGCGGAACGATCCACTCGGTGTGGTGGGCCTCCCAGTTGCGCTGCTGGGAGGCGTTCATCCGGGTGCTGCGACGGACGAAGGAGACGACGTCGCGGTGCACTCGGGGCAGTGGCGTAGCGGTGCCCGGCATCAGGCGCCCTTGCGTCGGTACGGGTTCGCCTGCGGCTTGCGGCGGTTGCGGTGCGCCGACGGGTGGTCGTTGGCGGCGCGCTCCTCGCGCCGCCGGGCGGCCTCGGCGTCCTTGGCCAGCTGGTCGGCGACCAATGCGTCGACCGCCTGCCGCTGTGACCGGTCGGTCCAGCGGCGGGTCAGGACGGAGCGCAGGTACATCGTCACGGTCAGGGTGACGGCGAAGGCCCCCAGTGACCAGCCCCAGCTGCCGGTCAGCTGCATGGCGAGCGCCCCGGCGGCGGCGGACAGCAGGGCGACGACCCACAGACCGATCTCCCGGATGAGCTTTCCGCGGCTGACGCCGCGGCGGACGATGTCCGCGGGGGAGCGGTCACCGAGGGGCTTGGAACTGTCGTCGGGCGTGCTGGGCATGGGGCCCAATCTACGGGGCGCCGACGCGCGCCCGACCTGCGTCCCGTCCCGGTGGGGGTCGTTCCCGTGGGGGCCCTACGGATCCCCACCGGAACCGGCC
>NZ_JAYFNG010000013.1:0-100217 GCF_034933565.1 Raineyella sp. | reverse complement strand
CCCCCCCCCCCCCCCCCCCCCCCCCCCCACCGCCGGCTAGCGGAGGAAAATCTCCATGAAAAAGTCTCTGCGCCGTTGGGGGTGGCTGTTCACCGGACCGACGCTCGCCGCCTTCATGATCGGCTTCGTCATCCCCTTCGTCATGGGCGTCTACCTGTCCTTCACGAGGTTCACCACGGTCACCCGGGCCACCTGGGTCGGCCTCGACAACTTCCGTCGGGTCTTCGACGACAGCACCTTCCTGCATTCGCTGTGGTACACGTCCGCCTTCACGGTGGTCACCACGGTGATCGTCAACGTGGCCGCCTTCGCGGTCGCGTACATGCTGGTGAAGGGCTTCCGCGGCACCAACTTCTTCCGATCCGTCTTCTTCATGCCCAACCTCATCGGCGGCATCGTGCTCGGCTACATCTGGCTGCTGCTGCTCAACGGTGTGCTGGGCATGTGGGCCCGGTCGATCACCTTCTCCGAGGTGTACGGCTTCTGGGGCATGGTCGTCCTGCTGTGCTGGCAGCAGATCGGCTACATGATGGTGATCTACATCGCCGGCCTGCAGTCCATCCCCACCGATGTCCTCGAGGCGGCGCAGGTGGACGGCGCCAAGAACCGTACGATCCTGTGGCAGATCACCATCCCGCTGGTGATGCCCTCCATCACGGTGTGCACCTTCCTCACCCTCACCAACGGGTTCAAGATGTTCGACCAGAACCTGGCGCTCACCAACGGCGCACCCTCGCGGCTGTCGGAGTTGCTCGCCCTCAACATCTACAACACGTTCTACGGGCGGCCCGGATTCGAGGGCGTCGGCCAGGCCAAGGCCGTCATCTTCCTGCTCATCGTCGCCACCATCACCCTGCTGCAGAACTGGTACACACGCCGACGGGAGGCCAAGGCATGAACGACACACGTCGTCCGTGGATCTGGACCGGGTTCTTCGCCCTGCTGTCGCTGGCCTGGGTCTACCCCATCGTGCTGGTGCTGATCAACTCCTTCAAGGGGAAGGTCTTCATCTCCAGCAATCCGTTCGTCCTGCCGACCAAGGAGACGTTCGTCGGCTGGGAGAATTACGTACGCGGCGTCGAGGCGACCAACTTCTTCGCCTCGTTCGGCTGGTCGCTGGTCATCACCATCGGATCGGCGTCGCTGATCCTGCTGTGCACCTCGATGTGCGCCTGGTGGATCGTCCGGATGGACAACACCTTCGCCCGGGCGCTCTACTCCTCGTTCCTGTTCAACCTCGTCGTCCCCTTCCAGATGGTGATGTTCACGCTCTCGTGGTTCACCGACCTGCTGCACCTCGGTAACCCGTTCGGCCTGTGGCTGGTCTATCTGGGGTTCGGCGCCGGCCTGGCGGTCTTCATCTTCACCGGGTTCGTGAAGGCGATCCCGACCGAACTGGAAGAAGCCGCGGTGGTCGACGGATGCGGGCCGGTGCAGACCTTCTTCCGGGTGATCCTGCCGGTGATGAAGCCTGCGGTGATCACCGTCGGGATCCTCGAGGTGATGTGGCTGTGGAACGACTACCTGCTGCCCTACCTCACCCTCGACCTGAAGCGGTACAAGACCATCCCGATCGCCGTCCAGTATCTGAGGGGCGGATACGGTTCCGTGGACATGGGAGCCATGATGGGTGTGCTGGTACTGGCGATGATTCCGATCGTCGTGTTCTACCTGGCCGCGCAGCGCCACATCATCCGTGGCGTGGTCGCCGGAGCGGTCAAGGGCTGACCGACGGCCACACCGGGCGGAGGAGCGAGGAGGAGCGACGATGGCAGGCATCACCATCAAGGAGCTGGCTGAGCTCTGCGGCGTCGCCGTGAGCACCGTGTCGCGGGCGATGAACGACCGTTCGGATGTCAACCCGGACACCCGGACACGGATCCTCGCCGCGGCCGAGGAGTACGGCTACGTGCCGAACACCAGCGCTCGCAGCCTCAAGGTCTCCTCCACCCGGGCGATCGCGGTGATCATCCAGGGCGAGACCAGCCCGTTGCTGGTCCAGGTGCTCGGCCTGCTGGAGAGCACCCTCGGTGTGCAGGGCTATGACGTGATGCTCTCCCACGTCTCGGACCGGGCCGCCCATGCCGGCACGGTGGAGCGGATCGTCACCGAGCGCAAGTTCGGTGGGGTGATCCTGCTGGGCCGCTACGGCGACCAGGCCGACGGGAACGCCGCCGAGTTGAGCCGTGACCTGGCTCATATCGAGGTGCCCCTGGTCTTCTGCACCACGGCCGACTTCTCCGGCTCCCCGTCCCTGCACTCCTCGGTGTCGGTGGACGACTACTCCGGCAGCTACGAGCTCACTCGCCGCCTGCTCGCCCTGGGCCACCGCAGGATCGCCTTCGTCGGCGGCGGCAGCGTGGACAACCGCCAGCACCCGTGGGCGTTGCGCTACTCGGGCTACCGCAGCGCGTTGGAGGAGGCCGGGCTGGAGGTCGATCCGGCGCTGCAGATCGATTCGGTGGCGCCGCAGGCGCTGTACACCATGGCCAACGGCTACCGCTCGACCCAGGAGTGGCTCGCGGCCGGCGCGTTCGACGCCACCGCGATCATGGGCATGTGCGACGCGGTGGCGATCGGTGCCGGCCGGGCCCTGCACGAGGCGGGCATCCGGGTGCCCACCGACTGCTCGCTGACCGGCTTCGACGGCCTCGACATCGCCCAGTACGCCATCCCCAGCCTGACGACCGTACGCCAGCCGCTGGAGGAGATCGCCCGGGCCACGGCCCGGGTCCTGCTCAGTGCCATCGCCCAGCCCGGCCACGCCACCGAACAGCTGTGGATCCGCGGTGAACTCGTCGACGCGGAATCAACTGCTTCCCCCGGGATGTCGACCACGACCCCGGAGTCGACATCGACCACTCCCCCGGGGCCGTCATCCGCTCGCTCGCGGTCCTGAGCATCAGCGTCCGAGCGCCCGCGGCTGGGGCTTGGACAGGATGCGCACCGGGATGAGCTTGAGCACCGGGTTCTCCCAGGCCTCCCCTGCCGCGGCCTTGGCGCCGCCGACGATGGTGAGCAGGAACCAGGCGAGCGCCGAGATGCCTGCGATGATCCCCAGCGGGTTCCAGATCTCGGAGAGGATGCCGCCGGCGATCATCCCGCCGGTGCTGATCAGGGTGAAGTCGAAAGCGGCAGCGGCCTGCCGCTTGGCCTCCGAGCCGACCGGCGCCACCATGTAGCCGATCAGCGGGCCGAAGATCCAGGTGACCAGCGCCGAGAAATGGCTGAAGGCGGCGATCCCCCGTCCGGCGCCGTCGCGCACCTGCGGGCTCACCAACGGTGCGTACGCCGGATGCGTCCCCAATGCCTGTGAGGTGGACGTGGGCTGGACCAGCCCGTAGAAGGCGAGGTTGAGGTCCTTGCGGGTACGGGCCGCGAAGACCTGATCGAGCCGTTGGTCGAGCTCGACCTCGGTCAGTCGGCCGTCGGCGTAGGCACGTTGCAGCCAGTCGACCGCGCGGTCCCGCTGCTCGTCGGAGACGAGGAGGTTGAGGCTGGGGTGTTCGTACGCCGGGGTCATGTCTCCACGATGCCACCTCGGCCCAACGGCCCCCAATGGGGTGCAGCCCTGAAAAACTCCCTGACGAGGGGCTCAGGGACGCTGCCCGGGCCGCTCACCAAACGCCGTCCGGGCTGCTCACCGGCTGCCGCCCGGCCTGTTCACCGGACGCCAACGGACCGCTCACCAGGAGCCGCCACCACCGCCACCGCCGCCACCACCGACGAATCCGCCACCGCCACCGAAGGCGGATCCGCCGCTGCCGAAGCCGGTGTCCCCGCTGGAGACCGGGGGCAGCGGGGCGACGGTCGAGGCGACCGCGTCGGAGAATCCGATCCAGGAGAAGTTCGGCAGATAGAACTGGCCCACGTACCAGACCGGATGGACCTCGGGCAGCCGGCCGGCGGCCACCATGTCCTGACAGATCCGGGCCCAGCGGTAGGCGAGGTCGAAGCTGATCGCCCACGGCAAGTAGCGCGAGAAGATGTCCTCGCCCTCCTCGAACCGGATCTGGTCGGCCTCGGCCGTCGCCAGGTACTCCCGGAACCCCTCGACCTGGTCGGTGACCGCCCGGCCCTGCGGGGTCCGTTGCCCGCGGCGCAGCCGGTTGCGGACCACCATCGCCGCGATCACCACCGGCAGCACCGGCAGCAGGAAGAGCAGCCGGCCCACACCGCCGGCCGAGCCGACGAACGCACCGACCACGGCGAGGATCAGCCAGCCCCGGCCGAAGCCGCTGACGTGTACCCCGCCACCGCGGACCCCCGGCAGGTGGGCGAACCAGCCCCGACCGGCCACCTCGCGGCGGACGTCGGCGACCATCCGGTCGTGGGCGGCGGTCATCCCGCCGGGTGCTCCGAGGTCCACTGTGGCCCCCGGGCCCTGGCCGCCGAACAGCGACTGCAGCAGCACCGTCTCGTGCGGTGCGCCGGCCCGACGCGGGTCCACCAGGGTGATCCGGTAGCCGAGACGGTCGTCGCCGGACACTGTCAGGGCCCCACGGACGGCGAGGTCGATCAGGGTGGCGGCGGTCTCCCGGGTCTCGAGCCTGCCGTCGAGCAGGTAGCCCGCCTCGGCCACGGTGATGGCCGGCGGGGCGAACGCCACCGGCACCTTCAGATCCCGCGGGGAGGCCCCGATCCGGCCCTCCACGCCGGACGGGGGCAGCACCCCCGGGGGCAGGTCGAGGAAGCGCAGGTCGCGGCGGGAACGTACGACCCGGGCGCCGACCAGGGCGGAAAGAGCCGTCACGAGCACCGTGGCCCCGCCGACCGTCGCCGCCACGCGCCGCTGCTGGACGGTGGCGCTGGGCACCAGGTGCGGCTTGTTGTCGCTGACCAGTCCGGAACGGATCTGTGCCGAGACGGTCATCCCCTGGCCGGGGGCGAGGGTGTGCTGACCGGCGTGCACCACCCCGGAGTCGAGGCTCAGGCTGTCGCAGGGGGTGTTGCTCTGCGAGCCGCCGGCGTAGCAGGCCCTGTCGGTGGCGCCGCCGGGCACGGTGATGCTCACCGTGACGTCGTTGAGCGTGGTGTTCGTCCAGCCGGTGCCCACGGCGTCCCAGTAGAACTCGTCGTAGCCCTGCTGGCTGCGCATCCCACCGGTGATGGTGTAGCTCAGCTGGTACGTCGCGGTGGCGGAGGTGACCGCCTGGTTCGGGTCACCGACCCGGATCAGCAGATCCTCGCGGCGAGGGTCCGACGGCGAGCTCACGGTGGAGGTGCTGAACTGCGCCGGCGCGTCCGGACTGCTGACCCGGATGTCGCTGTAGGTGTAGGCGATGTCGTGGGCGGTGTCGTTCTTCTCGGGCTCACGGGTGACGAGCTGGCGCTGGATGCCGTGGCGCCCCGAGGAGCTGCCGAAGCGGTAGACCAGGCGCTCGGTGACCGCCACCGTCCCGTTGTCGTGGACCACGTAGTCGAGGGCGTACGAATCGATGCTGTCGCCGGCGGCTGCGCGGGCGGGCGTGCCGAGGAGGAATGGGGCGACGACGACCAGGACGGCGATCACGGCCGCCAGAGCGGACAGCAGACGGCCACGGCGTGGGACCGACAGCCGGCGGCCGCAGCGTCGGTCGATCGTGGGGGCGATCATCGCCGACGCCCCTTCTGGCGGGCCGCGAGGGCGCGGTCGGTCTCGCGGCGGGCGTCGCGCTCGGCCAGCGCCTGGCGCTTGTCGTACTCCCGCTTGCCGGTGGCGACGCCGATCTCCACCTTGGCGTAGCCGTCCTTGAAGTAGATCTTCAGCGGGACCAGGGTGGTGCCCGCCGCGCCGAGGTCACGCTCCAGACGGCCGATCTCCTTGCGGTTGAGCAACAGCTTGCGGGTGCGCCGGGCGGAGTGGTTGGTCCACGTCCCATGGCTGTACTCGGGGATCATCGCCTGACGCAGCCAGACCTCGCCGTCGTCGACGGTCGCGAAGGAGTCGACCAACGAGGCGTGCCCCTCGCGCAGCGACTTGACCTCGGTGCCCTGCAGGACGATCCCGGCCTCGTACGTCTCGTGGATCGTGTAGTCGTGGCGCGCCTTCTTGTTCTGCGCCACAAGTTTCGTCCCCGTCTCCTTCACCATGGGCCCATCATCCCAGAAGCGACAAGCGGTGCCCCGCATGGACGGGG
Source organism: Raineyella sp. (assembly GCF_034933565.1). NCBI lineage: Bacteria > Bacillati > Actinomycetota > Actinomycetes > Propionibacteriales > Propionibacteriaceae > Raineyella > Raineyella sp. The sequence continues at coordinate 94,098 of NZ_JAYFNG010000013.1, read as the reverse complement.
CACCGCCGGTCGTGCCGTGCTGTATCTGGGAGGTCCCGGAGGACCCTCGTCAGGGGAGGAGGGGGTCAGAGGGCCGTCGCCGGGTTCACCATCGTGCCGTTGCGCCACACCATGAAGTGCAGGTGGCAGCCGGTGGCGTACCCGGTGCTGCCGACATAGCCGATCACCTGGCCCTGGTTGACCCACTGACCGACCGAGACGGCGTAGCTGGACAGGTGGTTGTACGACGTGACGGTGCGGGTCCCGTTGAGCGAGCCGTGGTCCAGGAAGAGCCGGTTGCCGTAGCCGGCGTTGTAGTACCGCTGGGTCACCCGACCGGAAGCGGCGGCGCGGATCGGGGTGCCGCAGCCGGCGCCGAAGTCGGTGCCGTCGTGCAGCTTGTAGACCCCGGTGATGGGGTGCACCCGCATGCCGTACGACGAGGTGATCGGGGCACCGGGGATCGGCGAGGCGAGGCCGGCGGACGACACCTTGTTGCTCGAGGTGGCGCCCGACGAGCCGGTCTTGCTGCCGGCGCTCGCGTTGCTGCCCGAGCCACCGCTGCCGGTGGAGGCGGCGGCCCGGGCGGCAGCGGCTTCGCGGGCCTTGCGATCGGCCTCGGCCTGGGCCGCGGCGGCCTTGCGGGCCGCTTCGTCCCGGGCGGCGATATCGGCATTGACCTTGTCGCGCTCCGAGGAGAGTCCCTGGTAGGCCTGGGTGTCCTTCGCGACCTCGGTCTGGGCCGCGGTCTGGGCGGACTGGTTCGCCGCCACTGCGGCGGCCAGCTTCGCCTGCTGGTCGCTCTGGGCGGCCTGGAGAGTGTTCAGCGAGACCACCACCTGGGCGGCGGCGGCCCGGTCGGCGGCGACCTTGGCGGTGGCGGCGGCCTGGGTGGCCTTCGCCTGCTCCAGCCGGGCCTGCAGCTCGTTCAGCCGGTCCAGCTGGGCGGCGTTGGTCTCCATCATCGTGGTGGACAGCTGGATCCGGGTCTGCAGTCCGCTCGCGGAGCCCTGCTGGACCAGGATGGCCACGCCCATCAGATTGTGCTGCTGCTGGACCTGCTGGCGGGCGATCTCGCCGGATCGTCGAGCGCTGCGCGGCGATGGCCTGCTGGCCGGCCTCGACCGCGGCGGTCGCATCGTCCAGCGCCGCCTGGGACTTCCGGAGCTCCTCGGCCAGCCGGGCGTCCTCCGCCTTGGCGGCGGTCACCTTGTCCTGGGTGGCCCGCAGTGCGGCCTGGGCCGAGGCGAGGTCGGTCTGCGACGACTTCAGGGTGGCCAGGGCGTCCTCGAGGGCCTTGCTGGACTCCCCCAGGGCGTCGTTCGCGTCAGCCAGCTGACCGGTCAGCTGTTGTTTGCGGTCGTCGAGCTGATCGGCGGAGGCCGGGATCGCGCACCCCAGTCCCAGGGCGACGACCATGCCGGCGGACGCGAAACGGAGGCCCCATCCCCGGGCATGTGAAGGCGTGGTCACTGTCAGTCCCCTGTCCTCGGCGCGCGGCGCCCCATCACACGCGCAGATACTTGGTGGTTGCCATCAATGTCGGAATAATAGAGAGCAGAATCGCCACAATGGCAAGCCCCGAGACCGCGATCACCGTTTCCTGCCAGCCGATCCAGGGCAAAGTCTGTATCGAGACTTCAGCTTTTCGGATGATCAGGGAATAGACGCCGGTGACGAGTGTCACTCCCGCCAGGAGTGCTCCTGCGATGCCGGCGATGAGCGTCTCCAGCACGAACGGCAGCGTGATGTAGGAGTTCGACGCACCGACCAGGCGCATGATGCCGATCTCCCGGCGGCGGGCGAAAACAGCGAGTCTGATGGTGTTGCTGATCTGCAGTCCGGCGGCCAGCAGCAGCAGCGCACTGGTGCCCAGTGCCAGCCATTGAGCGGTCCGCAACCATTGGAACAACGGATCGAATATCTCCCGCAGATCCTGCACATTCTGGACGCCGGGCATCGCGGAGACCGCTGTCACCACCGTACGGTACTGCTCGGGATCGACCAGTTTGACGCGGAAGGATTCCTGCATCTGATCGACGGTGAGGGAGTCCTTGAGCGGGCTGTTGCGATAACTGGCGATGAAGTCGTCGTACGCCTGCTGCTTGGTTTCGTGGAAGACCTCCTTGACCTCCGGGTCGGAGCGGAGCGTCTGCTCGATCGTGGCCACCTGCGCGGGGGTGACGTCCTGGCCGGATGTGCAGTTGCTGCCGCTGGTGTCCTTGGTGCAGAGGAAGATCGAGATCTCGACCTTGTCGTACCAACGGCCCTTCATCAGCTGGATCTGCTGGGCGGCGAGCAGACTGCCACCGAACAGGGTCAACGACACCCACATGGTGACGATGATCGCGACCATCATCGAGGCGTTGTGGCGGACACCGGAGAAGGTCTCGGACAGGGTGTGGCGGAATCGCATGCTGGTCCTCCTCAGGCCTGGTACCCGTAGGTGCCCTTGCCCTGGTCGCGGACCAGGTCGCCGTCATCGAGCTCGATCACACGTTTGCGCATCTGGTCGACGATGGTCGAGTCGTGGGTGGCCATCACGACAGTGGCGCCGAGCCGGTTGATCCGGTCGAGGACCTTCATGATGCCGACGCTGGTAGTGGGGTCGAGGTTGCCGGTCGGCTCGTCGGCGATCAGGATCTTCGGCTTGTTCACCACCGCGCGGGCGATGGCGACCCGCTGCTGCTCGCCGCCGGACAGCTCGTCAGTCAGCCGCTCCCCCTTGTCGGCGAGGCCGACCATCTCCAGTGCCTCCGGCACCAGGGTGCGGATGTCGCGCCGGGAATAGCCGGTCACCTGCAGGGCGAAGGCGACGTTCTCCTGGACCGTCTTGCCCGGCAGCAGCCGGAAGTCCTGGAAGACCGTGCCGATCCGGCGGCGCAGCTTCGGCACCCGCCAGGAGGGCAGGGCGGAGGTGTCCCGCCCATCGACGTAGACCGCACCGCGGGTCGGTCGCAGCTCGCGCAGGACCAATCGGACGAAGGTCGATTTCCCGGAGCCGGACCGGCCGACCAGGAAGACGAACTCGCCCGCGTCGATGTCGAGGGTGATGTTCCTCAGGGCCGCGCGCGCCTGACCCGGGTACTTCTTGCTGACGTTGTCAAAACGAATCATGGGAGGCGGGCCGGGCTGGGAGACAGGGGGAAGGGTGGCCCGCGGCCGAGCCTAACCCCGCATGACGCGCCTCCCCCGCAACCGTCCACGCCCGGCGCGTCACGCCCGCGCCCCCACCGGTCGGCCGACCCGGCTGGCGATTGCCCGGACGCTCACCTGCTCAGGTGATGACTTCCCCGGGTGGACAGCTTCCCAGGTGGACACCACTCGGGCGATCGGCAGCTCGGGCGATCGGTCGCCCGTGGTTCCGCGGCTCAGGCGGTCAGCTGCTCCTGCTGCTTGCGCCAGCGGATCCCGGCGTCGATGAAGCCGTCGATGTCGCCGTCGAACACGGCATCGGGGTTGCCCACCTCGTGGTCGGTCCGCAGGTCCTTGACCATCTGGTAGGGGTGCAGGACGTACGAGCGCATCTGCGAGCCCCAGGAATTGCCGCCGTCGCCCTTCAGGGCGTTCATCTCGGCCTCGCGGTCCTTGCGGGCCTTCTCCAGCAGGCGGGCCTGCAGCACGCGCAGGGCGGCCGCCTTGTTCTGGATCTGCGACTTCTCGTTCTGGCAGGAGACCACCAGGCCGGTCGGCAGGTGGGTGATCCGGACGGCGGAGTCGGTGGTGTTGACCGACTGTCCGCCGGGGCCGGAGGAACGGAAGACGTCGACCCGGATGTCCTGCTCGGGGATGTCGATGTGGTCGGTCTCCTCCACCACCGGCAGCACCTCGACCCCGGCGAAGGACGTCTGCCGACGACCCTGGTTGTCGAACGGTGAGATGCGCACCAGCCGGTGGGTGCCCTGCTCGACCGAGAGGGTGCCGTACGCGTACGGGGCGCGGACCTGGAAGGTGGCGGACTTGATCCCCGCCTCCTCGGCGTAGGAGATGTCGTAGACCTCGGTCGGGTAGCCGTGCCGCTCGCACCAGCGCAGATACATCCGCATCAGCATCTCGGCGAAGTCCGCGGCGTCGACACCACCGGCCTCGGAGCGGATCGTCACGACGGCGTCGCGCTCGTCGTACTCACCGGACAGCAGCGTGCGCACCTCGAGCGCGTCGAGGGTCTCGCGCAGCGCCCCGGCCTCCTTGTGCGCGTCCTCGAGCACCGAGTCGTCGTTCTCCTCGACGGCCAGCTCGACCATCACCTGGAGGTCCTCGAGTCGCTGGCGCAGGTCGGTGAGCCGCTTCACCTCGGCCTGGAGTGCCGACAGGCGAGACGTCACCCGCTGCGCGTTGTCCTGGTCGTCCCACAGGTCGGGGGCCGACACCTGCTCCTCCAGCTGGGTGATCTCGACCTGCATGGCCGCCGGATCGGACACCGCTTCGATCTGCCCGAGGGCGTGCTCGAGGTCGGCGATGGTCTCGTTGATGTCTTCGGCTGCCACGAAGGTGAAGTGTATAACGGCGGCACGTCCGGCGCCCCCGGCGAGCCGCGTACATGAGAAGCTGACCCCATGACGACTCACATCGTGACCATGGGGGGCGGGGGCTTCTCCACGTCGCCCACTGGTGCAGCAACGAAGCTGGACAAGTACGTGGTGGACCTGGCGGGCAAGCCGAACCCGGTGGTCGGCTTCCTCCCCACCGCATCGGCCGACGACCCCCGCTACATCAACCGATTCCTGACCGCCTACGGCGCCCTCGGCATCCGGCCCCTGGTGGCCACGTTGTGGCACGACGCGGCCCGCTCGGTGGCGCGCCTCGACGAGGCCGACGTCATCGTGGTGGGCGGTGGCCTGACGGTGAACCTGATCGCGCTCTGGGACGCGCACGGGGTGTCCACCCGGCTGCGGCGGATCATCGAGTCGGGTCGCGACGTCGTCATCGCCGGCTACGCCGCCGGTGGTGGAGCCTTCTTCGAGGGCTGCACCACGGATTCCTTCGGCCCGATCATGGCCTGGAAGGGCGGACTCGGCGTGCTGCCCGGCTCGTTCTGCTCGCACTACCACTCCGAGGACGAGCGGGCGCCGATCTTCGCCGAGGCGATCGGTGAGGGGTCGCTGCCCAGCGGCTACGGCGTCGACGACGGTGCGGCGATCCACTGGGTCGACGGCAAGCCGAAGGCGTTCCTCGCCGAGGACACCGAGGCCAAGGTCTACCGCGTGGAGGGCACCGAGGAGCCCACCTCCTCCGGCGTCTACATCAACGCCGAGCGGATGCGCGTGCTCTGACCTGATCTCCCCGACGCGATCCGGCCGGTGGTCGGAAGGCACAGATGCCTCCCGACCACCGGCCGTTGCATCCCCGATGCTTCAGGATCTCGATCCCGAGCGGCATCGATCCTGAGGAGCGTCGGTGCTGCCGGGGTATCGATGTCCCTGCGGACTCAGGGCCTGATCACCATCTTGTTGAAGCCGTCCTCACGGGCGGCGAACGCCTTCGCCGCGGTCGGGACCTCGTCGAGTGTGACCCGGTGCGAGACCACCGAGCGCGGGGCGATCACGCCGGTGGTGATCAGCCGGCCGGCCTCCCACATCGCGGTGGCGGCATTGGCGAAGCCGTTGAGCCGCAGCTGGAGGTTCTTGAAGTAGAGATCGAACAGGGAGACGCCGAAATCCTGCTCGAGGTGCACGCCGCCCCCGCAGATCACACCCCCGGGACGGGTGATGGCAACGGCCTGGTTGAAGGCGGCGCCTCGGCCGGCGAACTCGATCACCTTGTCGACACCACGTCCCTCGGTGGCCTCCGCCACGATCGCGGCCACGTCGTCGTGTTCCACGTCGACCGGCTGCGCACCGAGCCGCCGCGCGGTGGCCAGGCGATCGGGGACCCGGTCCAGGGCGAGGATCGTACGACCGGTCCGGCTGCGGGCCAGCTGTAACGCCAGTTGGCCGGTCGGGCCGGCCCCGATCACCGCGACGGTGTCGGTCGGCCTGATGTCGGCCGAATCGACGGCGATCATCGCCCCGGGCAGGTTGCAGGACAGGAACAGCGCCGACTCGTCGTCGATCCCCTCCGGCACGTGCTCGAGGTGGCCGTCAGCCAGCGGCACGCGGACGTACTCGGCATGGCTGCCACCGAGATCACCGAAGGCGACACCGAAGCCGTAGATCGCCTTCCCCGAGGTCTCGCAGTGCGCCGTCTGGCCCATCCGGCAGGTTGCGCACCGGCCACAACTGACCGAGTACGGGAAGGTGACCCGGTCCCCGACGCGGAACCTCCCGACGTTCGACCCCACCTCCACGACCTCGGCGCAGATCTCGTGTCCCAGCGTGGTGCGGCCGGGGGCCACCATGTGGTCGACCTCACCGTTGAACAGGTAGAGGTCCGACCCGCACATCGAGGTGGTGATCGTCCTGACGATCACGTCGTTCGGGTCACAGATGGTCGGATCGGCCACGTCCTCCACCCGGACGTCCCCGGCCCCGTGGTACACAACTGCCCGCATCTGCTGCTCCTCATCCTTCGGTGTCACTGCTTCGGGTTCTCACTGCTTCGAGTCGTCATGTCTCGGCTCGTCATGTCTCGGCTCGTCATGCCTTGAGTCGTCACAGCATCCATGGCCACCCGGGCACAGCACCATGCCCCGTCAGGGCGAAATTGACCGACCGGCTGACCCCGCGAAGGCCAGTGACCTACCGTGGCGAGGTGTGATTTTCGTCACGACATCGATGAGCGACGCCGCCGGCCCCCGGGACAACCCTCCGGGTCCGGACGCCGTCCGGTCCCGAGAGGAGTGCCATGGCCGACCGAGAGCTGGGGCGTACGGGCCCCGACATCGTCCCGGGTGACCACGTCTGCGGTTTCTACTACGGCGAGCAGGAGCGGGATGCCCTGCTGCAGTCCTACCTGCGAACCGGACTCGGTGGGGGTGACAAATGCCTGGCCGTGCTGGATGCGACCTCACCGGCACAGGTCGCGACCCTGATCGGCGACGATGTCGATGTCGAGGCCTGCCTGCGCTCACGGCAGCTGGAGATCTGGGGGTGCGCCGACACGTACCTACGGACCGGAGAGTTCTCAGCGGCGTCGATGATCGACTTCTGGGAGCAGTCCTGCCGCACCATCACCGACGCCGGCACGTACGGCTCCACCAGGCTGGTCGGGGAGATGTCCTGGCTGGATCGGGTCGCGCCACCCCGCGAGGCGGTGGTGGCGTACGAGACGTGGGCCGATGGGTTCGCGGCGCAGCACTCCCATTCGATCCTGTGCCTCTACGACCTGAGCAGGGTCGGTGTCGGCCTGATGGTGGATCTGCTCAGGACCCATCCGCGGATCGCCCTCAACGGGATGGTGATGGAGAACCCCCATTTCCTCACCGGGGACGAGTTCGCCGCCCGGGAGGTGACCACGAAGACGTCGGATGCCCGAAGACCGGATCCGGAGCTCCGGGACCAGCTCTCGGAGCTGCGCGGACTGCTGGCCCTGTCCATGGTGATGACCGCACGACAGCGCGAGGACGAGATCGTCTCCCTCGCGATGACTGCGGCTCCGCTGCTGGGCCGGTGCCGACTCGAGGGTGTGTACGTCGATGAGGACAGCGGTCCCCCGGGCCACGGCCTGCCGGTCGGGATCCGCCGGCAGCTGCCCGGCGGTGACCGCGGAGCGCCCCTCTCGCCCGTCCCGCCGCCCCGCACCGCGGGGACGATGGCCTTGCCACTGCACGGGGCCGAGGGCGTGATCGGCCACATGGTGATCACCGCGGACGAGGAGCCGTCGGCGGCCGAGCTGCTGATGGCCCGGACGCTGGCCCAGCAGACCGGTGCGGCGCTGGCGAATGCCCGCCTGCACCGGCGACGGCAGGCGGCGACCGATGACCTGCGTGCCACCGTCGCACAGCTCGCCCGTACCGTGGGTGAGCTGGAGCACCGCAACGCCATCCACGACCGGTTCACCCGGGTCGCGACCGGAGACGAAGGCCAGCAGGGGATCGTCGAGGCGCTGTCCGACCTGACCGGACTCGCCGCCGCCGTCGAGGATCGCCACGGCAACCTCGTCGCCTGGGCCGGCGGCGAGCAGCCGCCTTCCGATGCCCTGACCTCGGCCGCCGAGCGGGCCGACCTCTTCGGCCGGGCCCCGACGAAGGCCCGTCCCATCCGCGTCGACGGCCGACTTCTCGCGGTGGCCCGTCCGCGCGCCGATGTGCTCGGCGTCCTGGTGCTGCTCGATCCCGACCGTACGGCGGGCGAGCCGGAGATCATGGCGTTGGAACACGGCGCCACCGTCCTGGCGATGGAACTGGCCCGGCAGCGCTCGGTGGCCGACACTGAGCTGCGGCTGGGCAGGGACGTCGTGGCCGACCTGGTCGGTGGCGACCCCGAGGCCGGGTCGGCGCGGGCGCGAGCCCTGGGCTATGACCTCGACCGCCCTCACCGCGTGGTGATCATCGAGCAGCCGGGCCCCTCCGATGCCGATGAGCTGCTGACGGCGGTCCGCGAGGCCGCCCGCAGCCTCGGTGCCTCCCTGACGCCCGGCGCTTCCCTGATGTACCTGCCCCGAGCGGGGACCGTTGTGCTGTTGGTCGCCGGCTCCGTCCGCGGTGGTGGCGACCGTTGGTCCGACTTCCGAGCGGCGGTGCAGCGCGAGCTCGGCTCCCGGTGCCTGATCGGTGTCGGCTCGGTGTGCCGGCGCCCGGCGGATTTCGCCCGCTCCCACCACCAGGCTGAGCTGTGCACGCGGATGGTGAGGACCACCGGCGGTTCTGACGGCATCGCCGTCTACGAGGATCTCGGCATCTACCAACTGCTGTCGGAGGTCACCGACGCCGACGCGGTGCCGCGGTTCATCCGACAATGGCTCGGCGCACTCCTCGACTACGACACCCATCACCGTGCCTCGCTGGTGCTGACCCTGAGCCAGTTCCTGGAGACCGGGGGCAGCTACGATTCGGCCGCCACCGCCATGTCCATCGGCCGCAGCACACTGCGGTACCGACTGCAGCGCATCCGACAGGTGTCCGGGCATGACCTGGCCGATCCCGACACCCGCTTCAATCTGCAGCTGGCCACCCGGGCCTGGCAGACGCTACGGCTGAACGCCGCCGGGCCACGGCAGACAGCTACGAAGACCGTGTCGCCCTAGCTCGGTCGCCCCGGGCAGGCCGAGGCCGTCCAGGAAAGTGGCCACGTCAGCGAGTTCCGCTGCGGCGGTTGGATGTCCCAACCCGGGGACGGCCAGTCGCGCTGTTCACATATTCGCGTCCTGGAACGGCGGGCCCAGAAGCTGGAGCCGGGCCGGGCTATCACCGCGCGGACGGCTGCGACGGACAGGAGGTACACCCTGCTGGACGACACGTGGCGCGGCGGCGTCGCCGACGGTGAGACGGAGGAGGACGCGATCCGGCGGCTCGCACCCGTCCTCGAGGCCCTGTTTTCGCAGGCGGTCGCGATCAGGGCTGCTGGGGGCTCTGCTGGTGCCGCTCCGCGATGACGGCGGCGATGGCCGCCCTGATCCGGGCGGTCAGCGAGTGGACGTCGTCCTCGGGGCGCAGCCAGACCTTCCGGCTCGGGCCGTCGTCGTACCAGGCTTCGACGTAGAGCCGAGGGTCCCAGTAGTCTGCCATCCGCATCAGCATCACTTGGCAGTCCGGGTCGGCGGGGCGGCCGGCCCGGGCGATCGCCTCCCACGCGAGGTCGCGCGGGTGGTTCCTCAGGTCACGGGGGCCGAAGGGCGGATCGCCGGGCCCGCCGTAGGGCCGCGGCACGTCGTCGGTCATGGGGTGCTCCTGTCGGCGGGGGTCACGCCCGCGCTCTGCCGAGGGCGCACCGGGGCGCACCGGGGCGCACCGAGCGGAGCGGATGATTGCCTCCCGCGTGATTGCGTGGATCGGCCAGGCGCACAAGGCACACCTCCCCCAACACGGATTACTACCATTAATTATCAGATCACTACCAATTCCACGTTCCTTCAGCTATGCCAAAAGGACCTCTCCCGTAAGGAAAGGACCTCTGACAAGGGAAAACGTAGGGTTCGAGAGACTCGGAACTCTCAGGTCTTCTGGTGGGCGCAACCGGACTCGAACCGATGACATCCTGCTTGTAAGGCAGGCGCTCTACCAACTGAGCTATGCGCCCTCACGGCAGACGTCGACTATACCGGGAAGTGGACGTGCACCGCCCCGAGGTGTTCGCCGATGTCACGGGTGGCGGGCAGGTCGACGACCTTCGACCAGACCAGGGCACCGTCGGGCCCGATCAGGTACGAGTGGCGCCGGTCGCAGCCGAGCTTGTCGTCGAAAGCCCCGTACGCCCGGCCGATCGCGCCGTGCGGCCAGTGGTCGCTGACCAGGGTGAAGCCCAGGTTCAGCCGCCGGTCCACCTCGCGCAGCACGAAGGTCGTGTCGGTGGCCACGGCGACGATCCGGCAATCGGCAGCGTCGAACAGGTACGCCATGTCGCGCAGGTGCTCCAGTTCGTCGCGGCAGACGGAGCTGAACGAGAAGGCGTAGAAGAACACCAGCACGGGGCTGCCGCGCCAATCACTGAGGTCGAAGTCGCGGCCGTGCTGGTCGTGGCCGTGGAAGTCCGGGACCGTCCGTCCGACGACGGGGACCTGCTGGTGCATCAGCGCCGGCTGCCCCGCGGCCGGACAAGCTTGTTCGCACTCCAGTCACCCGAGACGCTCGTGGTGGTGGAGGTCTGCGCCAGCCCGGAGGTGATCGCCGCCTCGGCGATGTCGGCGGGATCCACGTGTCCCTCACGCCCGACCTTCGGCGTCAGCAACCAGATGACACCGTCGGTCTTGAGGTCCGTGAGCGCATCGACGAGTCCGTCGGCGATGTCGCCGTCGTTCTCCCGCCACCACAACAACACGACATCGACCGCCTCGACGGCGTCCTCCACGAGTTCGCCGTCGACGGCGTCCTCGATCGCGATGCGCAACGTGTCGTCCACGTCCTCATCCCAGCCCAGCTCCTGGACGAGCTGGCCGGCGGCAAGGCCCAAACGGCCTGCGGCGTCGCTGGCCACGGAGGTATCCCCTTTCGATGGTTCGGCAACGGCACACCAAGTGTGTGAACACCACATTGCCAGACCCCAGGCCCGACGTCACGTCCGGCCCCCGGTGAGCAACGCTCCTGACGATCGACCCCTCGGGGCCGATGATGGACCATTAGGCTGGTAAGGCCCGCGAAAGGTACTTACTCTTTGCCTCATCACACAATGACGACCCAGGTCGGCACGAACGATAGGACGATGCATGGCCAACCGCGGTGACCGCCCCGCCCCCAGCGCGCAGGGCCTCCCGAGCCAGCTGCCGGACGTGGACCCCGAAGAGACCGAGGAATGGATCTCCTCTTTCGACGGGCTCCTCGAGGAGAAGGGCCCCCACCGGGCCCGCTACATCATGCTCGAGCTCCTGGCCCGGGCACGCCAGCGTCAGGTCGGACTGCCCTCCCTGCGCTCCACGGACTACATCAACACGATCAGCACGGCCGATGAGCCGCTCTTCCCGGGCGATGAGGAGACCGAGCGGGAGATCCGCCGGGCACTGCGCTGGAACGCTGCGGTGATGGTGTCGAAGGCGAATCGCAAGGGCCTCGAGGTCGGCGGCCACATCGCCACCTACCAGAGCGCCGCGAGCCTGTACGAGGTGGGCTTCAACCACTTCTTCCGCGGCAAGGACCACCCCGGTGGCGGCGACCAGATCTACTTCCAGGGCCATGCCTCCCCCGGCATGTACTCCCGGGCGTTCCTCGAGGGCCGGCTCGACGAGCACGACCTGGACGGATTCCGCCAGGAGGTCTCCCGCGGGCCGCACCAGGGGCTGTCCTCGTACCCCCACCCGCGGTTGATGCCGCAGTTCTGGGAGTTCCCGACGGTGTCGATGGGCATCGGCCCGCTGAACGCCATCTACCAGGCCCGGTTCAACCGCTACCTGCACAACCGTGGCATCAAGGACACCTCCCAGCAGCACGTCTGGGCCTTCCTCGGCGACGGCGAGATGGGCGAGCCCGAGTCGCTCGGCGCGATCGGCCGAGCCGCCCGTGAGGAACTCGACAACCTCACCTTCGTCATCAACTGCAACCTGCAGCAGCTCGACGGGCCGGTCGACGGCAACGGCAAGGTCATCCAGGATCTGGAGTCCTTCTTCCGCGGCGCCGGCTGGAACGTCATCAAGGTCCTCTGGTCGCGTGACTGGGACCCGCTGCTGGCCGCCGACCACGACGGGTCGCTGCTGCACAAGATGAACAGCACCCCCGACGGCCAGTTCCAGACCTACTCGATCGCGGACGGCTCCTACATCCGCGAGAAGTTCTTCGACAGCCCCGTCCTCAAGCGGATGGTCGAGGGGCTCTCCGACCGGCAGCTGCAGCGCCTGGGGCGTGGTGGCCACGACTATCGCAAGGTCTACGCGGCCTACAAGGCGGCCACCGAGCACGTCGGTCAACCGACCGTGATCCTCGCGCAGACGGTCAAGGGCTGGACGATCGATGCCCTCGAGGCGAAGAACGCCACCCACCAGATGAAGAAGCTCACCTCGGCCGACCTCAAGGCGTTCCGCGACCGGCTGCACCTGCCGATCCCGGACTCCGCCCTCGAGGACGCCTACCACCCGCCGTACTTCAAGCCGGCCGAGGACTCCCCGGCGATGCAGTACATGCGCGAGCGCCGTGCCGCCCTCGGCGGGGCCGTCCCGGAGCGCCGGGTCCGCCCCCGTGCCCTCAAGCTGCCCGGCGACGCCGTCTACAAGGAGCTGATGGCGCCGGGCAACCCGAAGGCCAAGGTCGCCACCACCCAGGCCTTCGTCCGGCTGCTACGCGACCTGATGCGCGATCCGGAGATCGGCCAGCGGATCGTGCCGATCGCCCCCGACGAGTTCCGGACCTTCGGCATGGACTCGATGTTCCCGACGGCCAAGCTGTACGACCCGAAGGGCCAGACCTACGAGTCCGTCGACCGCAAGCTGCTGCTGGCCTGGAAGTCCTCGACGCAGGGCCAGCTGCTGCACGAGGGCATCTCGGAGGCCGGCGGGCTGGCCTCGTTCACCGCGGCGGGCAGCGCGTACGCCACCCACGGCGAGCCGATGATCCCGGTGTTCATCTTCTACTCGATGTTCGGCTTCCAGCGGGTCGGCGACTTCATCTGGGCCGCCAGCGACCAGATGTCACGCGGCTTCCTGCTCGGCGCCACCGCGGGACGGACCACGCTGACCGGCGAGGGTCTGCAGCACGCCGACGGCCACTCCCCGCTGCTCGCGTCGACGAACCCGGCCGTGGTGCACTACGACCCGGCGTTCGCGTTCGAGATCGCGCTCATCGTCAAGGACGGCCTGCGCCGGATGTACGGCCACGACGATCCTGAGCACCCGCAGGGCGAGAACGTCATCTACTACCTGACCGTGTACAACGAGCCGGTGCGCCAGCCCGGCCCGGAGGCGGGTCTGGACGTCGAGGGCGTGCTCAAGGGCCTGCACCTGTTCCGCCCGGCCGAGGACCACGGGTACGCCCGGGTCCGACTGCTGGCCTCGGGTGTCGGCGTGCCGTGGGCCCTGGAGGCGCAGCAGATCCTCGCCGACGAGTGGCAGGTCGACGCCGACGTCTGGTCGGTGACCTCGTGGAACGAGCTCAACCGCGAGGCGCTCGACTGCGCCAAGTGGAACCTCGGCCACCCCGCCGCCGAGCACCGACTGCCGTACGTCACCCGCAAGCTGGCCGAGACCACCGGACCGGTGGTGGCGGTGAGCGACTACATGCGGGCGGTCCAGGAGCAGATCCGGCCGTACGTGCCGGGTCCGTTCACCTCACTGGGTGCCGACGGCTACGGCTTCGCCGACACCCGGGCGGCGGCACGGCGCTTCTTCCAGATCGACGCCCCGTCGATCGTGGTCGCGGCGCTCGAGTCGCTCGAGGCCCAGGGCGCCTACCGGGCCGGTGCGGCCGCGGAGGCGTTCGCGAAGTACCGGATCGATGACCCGACCGCGGTCGCGCATGTCGCCCAGGAAGGCGCCGGCGCCTGACCATGGCCCTGACCTGGATCCAGCTCCCCTCGACCCGTTCGCGTGCCTCGATCGCCCGGCGCCTGCGCCAGGTGGCGGCGAAGATGACCACCGCCGCCATCGCGGAGGTCGACACGCGCTACGAGTGGTTCGGACGTCTCAGTCCGGAGCACCGGGCCTCGGTGACCCTGGTCGCCCGCGCGGGCGTCGACGGGTTCATCAACTGGTTCGGCGAGGGGGGCTCGGACCGGCAGGTGCAGATCTTCGACCGGGCGCCCCGGGACCTGTCCCGGCACGTGTCGCTGAAGCAGACGGTCGACCTGACCCGCAGCATCATCGACACCGTCGACGCCCAGGTCGATGAGCTGATGCCGCGGGCCGACCGGCCCTATCTGCACGCCGCGCTGAACGAGTACAGCCGGGACGTCGCCTTCGCCGCCGCCGAGGTCTATGCGGCGGCGGCGGAGGTGCGCGGCGCCTGGGACATCCGCCAGGAGGCGACCGTCGTCGACGCGATCATGCGCGGCGAGGTCGACGACTCGGTGATGTCGCGGGTCGCGACCCTGGGCTGGCGGTCCACCGCCGGCGCGCTGGTGATGGTCGGCTCCGCCCCCGGCCCCGAGGCCGAGGGCAAGATCGAGGACACCCGGCGGATGGCCCGCAGCCGCAAGCTGGACTGCCTCGCGGCGGTGCACAGCGACCGGCTGGTGGTCGTCCTGGGTGGCGATCCGCTGGCGACCGATGCCGACCCGCTGCCCGTCGTCGCCCCACTGGCGGAGCGCTTCGGCGAGGGCCCGGTGGTGGTCGGCCCGCGGGTCGACCACCTGACCCAGGCCAGTGGCAGCGCCCGGGCCGCCCTGTCGGGCCTGCGGGCGGCGCCCGGGTGGCCGGCCGCACCCCGTCCGGTGCATGCCGACGACCTGCTGCCGGAGCGGGCGCTGTCCGGCGACGGGCACGCCCGGCGCGCCCTGGCCCGCGACGTCTACGGCCCACTGGTCGACTCCGGTGGCGGGCTGCTGGAGACGCTGACCTGCTTCCTCGACGAGGGGCTGTCGATCGAGGCCTCCGCCCGAGCCCTGTTCGTGCACGCCAACACGGTGCGCTACCGGCTCAAGCGGATCCACGAGGTGACCGGCTACTCCCCCACCGACCCGCGCGACTCGTACACCCTGCGCCTGGCCCTCACCCTCGGGCGGTTGCTGGCCGACCACAACGGCTGAGACCCGCCCCGACGCCCCGGCGCGCCTTCGCCGGGGCGTGGGTTGTGGGGTTCCGACAAACTTGGGACGTCCGATTTCGTCCGGGGCCCTGCCGCATCCGGGGCGTCGAGGCGGGAGAGTGGGAGGGTGCTCGCAGTCGTCGCGCCGGGACAAGGCGCTCAGAAACCAGGATTTCTCACCCCGTGGCTGGCTGACCCCGCCTTCGCCGATCGACTGAACTGGCTTTCGGCGGTCTCCGGTCTCGACCTCGAGCACTACGGGACCGGGGCCGACGAGGACACCATCCGGGACACCGCCGTCGCCCAGCCGCTGCTCGTCGCCGCCGGCCTGGCCACCGCGGCCGCCCTCTTCGACTCCGCCGAGGCCTTCCGCGAGGTGGGTGTGGTCGCCGGGCACTCGGTCGGTGAGATCACCGCCGCCGCCCTGGTCGGCGTGCTGTCCGCCGAGCAGGCCCTGGTCTTCGTCCGCGAGCGCGGCAAGGGCATGGCGGAGGCCTCCGCCGTACGTCCCACCTCGATGACCGCCGTCATCGGCGGTAAGGAGGACGAGGTCCTCGCCGCGATCGAGGCCGCCGGGCTGACCGCGGCCAACCACAACGGTGCGGGCCAGATCGTCGCCGCCGGCACCGTCGAGGAGCTGGCGGCCCTGCAGGCCGATGCCCCGGCCCGCACCCGGATCATCCCGCTGAGCGTCGCGGGCGCCTTCCACACCGTGCACATGGCTCCGGCGACCGCCCGACTGCAGCGGCTGGCCCGCGGCATCACGACGCACGAGCCGAGCACCCGGCTGGTACAGAACCGCGACGGGCTCGTCGTCGGGTCCGGTGCCGAGATGCTCCAGCGGCTGGTCGGTCAGGTGGAGGCCCCGGTCCGCTGGGACCTGTGCATGGCGACCATGCGCGACCTCGGCGTCACCGGCCTGCTCGAGCTGACCCCCGCGGGGACCCTGACCGGCATCGCCAAGCGCAATCTCAAGGGCGTCGAGATCTTCGCCCTGAACACCCCCGACGAGCTGCCCGCCGCCCGGGAGTTCGTCACCCGGCACACCCAGTCCACCGACCAGACCGAGGACCCGGAGGTCACCCGATGAGCTTCTCCCCCCGCCACCCGATCAAGGCTTCCGAAGGTTCGCCGTACTCCCGGATCTACGGGATGTCCGGCTACACCCCTTCGCGGATCGTCACCAACGAGGAGGTCTGCACCTGGATCGAGTCCTCCGACGAGTGGATCCGCACCCGGTCGGGGATCTCGACCCGGCACTGGGCCACCGGTGAGGAGACCGTCGAGTACATGTCGGTCGAGGCCGCCAAGCTCGCGATCGAGCGCTCCGGGGTCCCGGTCGAGGAGATCGGCGCGATCGTCGTCTCCACCGTCGGCTGGTTCACCCAGACCCCGAGCCTGGCCTGCGTGATCGCCGGTGACCTGGGCAGCAAGGCGGCGGCGTACGACATCTCGGCCGCCTGCGCGGGCTTCTCATACGCGATCGCCCAGGGCGACGCCCTGGTGCGATCCGGTGCGGCGAAGTACGTGCTGGCGATCGGCGTGGAGCGGCTGTCCGACCTGACCGACAAGAGCGACCGTTCGACCGCCTTCATCTTCGGTGACGGCGCCGGCGCCGCAGTGATCGGCCCCTCCGACGAGCCGGGCATCGGCCCGGTGGTGTGGGGCTCCGACGCCGAGCAGGGCCACCTGATCCAGCAGGTGCCGCACTGGCCCCAGGCCGTCGACGAGGGCAAGCGGCCGGTCCTGGTGATGGACGGCAACCCGGTCTTCAAGTGGGCCGCGTTCACCGTCTGCCACTACGCCGAGCAGGCGCTGGCCGCCGCCGGGCTGGCCCCCGAGGAGCTGGACGTCTTCGTCCCGCACCAGGCGAACGACCGGATCACCCAGGCGATGGTCCGCACCCTGAAGCTGCCCGAGTCGGTGCTGGTGTCGCACAACATCGCCAACACCGGCAACGCGTCGGCCGCCTCCATCCCGATGGCCATCGAGGCCCTGTACCAGGACGGTCGGGTCCACTCGGGCGAGACCTGCCTGATCATCGGCTTCGGCGCCGGACTGGTCTACTCCGGCCAGGTCATCGTCCTGCCCTGATACCTTCCAACCTGACCAAACTCACCCACCACAAGGAGAAAAGTATGGCTACCACCGAAGAGATCACCGCTGCCATGGGCGAGATCGTGAACGAGGTCGCGGGTATCCCGGTCGAGGACGTCCAGCTCGACAAGTCGTTCACCGACGACCTGGACATCGACTCGCTGTCGATGGTCGAGATCATCTACGCCGCCGAGGAGAAGTTCGGCGTCTCGATCCCCGACGAGGAGTCGAAGAACCTCAAGACCGTCGGCGACGCCGTCGCCTACATCGAGCGCGCGTCCAACTGACACCGGCTCCGGTCGTGGGGCCGGCACCGGCCGGGGGCCGGCCCCACACCAGCAGAACACTTCCCGCGATCGCTAGGAGACCCTGAACCATGTCCTCCACCGTTGTCGTCACCGGGTTCGGTGCCACGACCCCCCTGGGCGGTGACGCCGCCACCACGTGGGCCAATGTCGTCAAGGGCACCCCGGGTGTCCACGCACTGCCGTACGACTGGGCACAGGACCTGCCGACCCGGATCGCCGCGGAGGCCGCCGTCGACCCCACGACGCTGATCGATCGCGTCGAGGCCCGCAAGATGGACCGGTCCACCCAGCTCGGCATCGTCGCCGCCCTCGAGGCCTGGCAGCACGCCGGCTTCGGGCTGGACGACGAGAACCCCGTCGACCCCACCCGGCTGGCCGTATCGGTCGGCACCGGGATCGGCGGCCTGCACACCCTGATCGGGCAGTGGGACGTGCAGAAGGAGAAGGGCCACCGCCGGGTGAGCCCGTTCACCATCCCCAAGCTGATGGCGAACGCCCCGGCCGCAACGGTCGGTCTGCGACTGCGGGCCCGCGCGGGCATCCACACCCCGGTCTCCGCCTGCGCCTCCGGCAACGAGGCGATCGCCCAGGGCCTCGACATCATCCGCCTCGGCCGTGCCGATGTGGTCGTCGTCGGTGGCGCCGAGGGCGTCATCCATCCGCTGCCGGTGGCCGCCTTCGGCCAGATGCAGGCGCTCTCACGTCGCAACGACGAGCCGGAGAAGGCCTCCCGCCCGTGGGACAAGCACCGCGACGGCTTCGTCCTCGGTGAGGGGGCCGCCATGCTCGTGCTCGAGTCGCTGGAGCATGCGATCGCCCGCGGCGCCACCATCTACGCCACCCTCGCCGGCGCCGGTGTCACCTCCGACGCGTACGACATGGTCGCCCCCGACCCGGACGGCGTCGGCCAGTCCGAGGCGGTCCGGTTGGCCGTCCTGGACGGTGGGCTGCAGCCCGGCGACGTCAAGCACGTCAACGCGCACGCCACCTCCACCCCGGCCGGTGACCTCACCGAGGTCCGCTCGGTGCGCTCGGCCCTGGGCGATGCCACCGACGACGTCATCTTCACCGGGACGAAGTCGCAGACCGGTCACCTCCTGGGTGCCGCCGGCGCGATGGAGTCGATCTTCACCGTGCTGGCGTTGAAGAACCGCATCGTCCCGCCGACGATCAACCTCGAGGACCCCGAGGACTCCCTCGACATCGACATCGCCACGACGGCCCGCGAGCTGCCGCAGGGCGACATCGCCGCGATCAACAACTCGTTCGGCTTCGGTGGGCACAACGTCGCCCTGGCGTTCACCACCGGCAACATCACCGAGGGCTGACCGCCGGGCGCTCGCCGACACGTCAGGACCCCATCACCCGGGACTCTCCGGGCGATGGGGTCCTGTGCCGTCAACCTCGCGCGTGCCCGGATACCAGGGCTCAGACGGCGCGGTGCAGTCAGACGGCGCGGTGCAGCCAGCGCACCGGTGCACCCTCCCCGGCCCAGCGGAAGACCTCCAGCTCGCTGTCCCAGGGCTCGCCCAGCAGGTCGAGCATCGCCGCCTGTGGGTCGTCCTGGCTCATCGCCCAGCGGATCCGCTCCTCAGGCACCACGATGTCGCCGTTGTGGCCGACCTGGCCGCGGAACATCCCCAGCCGTGGAGTCCACATCCAACGCTGACCGTCGCTGATGGCTGTCGGCTCCTCGGTCAGCTCGAAACGCAGATGGTCCCAGCCGCGCAGCGCTGAGGTCACCTTCGCCCCGAGTCCCACCGGCCCGATCCATGAGTGCTCACAGCGCTGTAGACCCGGCTCGGCGGGTTGCGGCTGCCAGTCCAGGTGCACGGGCATGCCGAACGCCCCGCCGACGGCCCATTCGAGATGCGGGCGCAGCGCCGACGGTGCGGAGTGGACGTACAGGACGCCCCTGGTGTTCGTCATGTTCGTTCCTCCCTGGTACGAGATACGCCTTCCCCAGCAACCTCGCGTCCACGTCGGAACAGTCCCCATTCTTGCCGACCGGGGGTCAGGACGCCAGTCGGCCGAGCGAGCTACCGGGGCGGGCGCTCGCCGAAGATCGCCCGACCGACCCGTACGCAGGTGGCGCCATGGGCGATGGCGAGCTCGAAGTCCCCCGACATCCCCATCGACAGCTCGTCGTAGCTGCCCGCCGCCCGGTCGTCCTGGCGCAACCGCTCCCGCAGCGTCCGCATCCGCTCGAAGCAGGCGCCGACCCGGGCCGGGTCGGCCGACCGCACCGCGACGGTCATCAGGCCGCGGACCCGCAGCGAGTCGTACGCCCGCAGTTCGGCCGCCAGGGCAGCGGCCTCGTCCGGGGCGACACCGGACTTCTGCGGCTCCCCCGACGAGTTCACCTCGAGCAGCACATCCAGGCCCCGCCCCTCCGCCTGCAGCCGGCGGTCGAGCTCGCGGGCCAGCCGGACCGAGTCGAGGGCCTGGAACTCGACCGCGAACCGAGCGACGTCCTTCGCCTTGTTCGTCTGCAGGTGCCCGATGATCGCCCATTCGACGCCGGGCCAGTCCAGGCTGCCCTGCCACTTGGCGACGGCCTCCTGGACCCGGTTCTCCCCCAGTCGCCGGTAGCCGGCGTCGTACGCCATGCGGATGGTCTCCAGGCCGTGGGTCTTGGTGACCGGCAGCAGTCGTACCTCCCCGGGGTCACGGCCCGCGTCGCGGCAGGCCGCGTCGATCCTGCTGCGGACCTCCGCCAGGTTGGTACGTACGTCTGCCATGGGAGGCACCCTACTCAGGGCCAGCGCGCGGCCAGGGACACCACTCCGAGGCTGGCCAGCAGGGCGAACGCCACGGCGACGCCCACGTACCGGTTGGACACGTCCACCGGCACCGACTCCTTGCCGACCGACGAGCCGATGTCACGGTAGACGTCCTTGAGCTGCCCGGCGGTCTGGGCCCGGTAGGCCTTGCCGCCGGAGATCCGGGCGACGTTGGCCAGCTCGTTGTAGTCGACCGGGACGGGCTGGCGGCTGCCCTCGATCATGATCGACCCGCCGAGGGTGCCGTACGCGATGGTGTAGATCGGCACCGACTGGCTGCGGGCCTGTGCGGCGGCCTGCGCGGCCGGGCGCCCGATGGTGGTGAAGCCGTCGGAGAGCAGCACGATGCGGGCCGGCGGCGGGTCGTTCGGATGGTCGGGGTCGGGCGGCACCTGGTCCAGGGCCGCCAGCGAGGCGTAGATGCCGTCGCCGATCGCGGTGGACGGCTGCAGACGCAGGCTGTCGATGGCGGAGCTCACCACACCGCGGTCCTGGGTCGGCGGGACCACGATCGTCGCCGTCCCGGCGAACGAGACCAGGGCGACGTTGAACTTGGGCGGCAGCGACCGGGTGAACTCCTTCGCCGCGTCCTTGGCCGCCTCCAGCCGGCTCGGCGCCACGTCGTCGGCCTGCATCGACAGCGAGACGTCGATCGCCACCACGATCGTGGCCCGTTCCCGCGGGACCAGCACGTCCTGCTTGGGCCGGGCGAACGCGACGGTGAGGGCGACCAGGCTGAGCGCGGAGAGGATCACGGCCAGGTGGACCTGCCAGCCCCGCTCGACCCGCAGCGAGGCCAGCAGAGGATCGTGCCGACCCCGGCCGCCGGCAGCCGACCGGGAGACGAGGAGATGGATGCCGAGCAGCACCGGGACGAGCAGCAACAGCCACAGCCGGCCCGGCGAGAGGAACTGGATCAGCGGGATCATCGCCGGCGCGCCCCCAGGGTGATGGCCGCCAGGGTCGCGAGGACGGCGGCGATGATGGCGTAGCCGGCGAAGGTCGAGCTGACGTCGGTCGACTTCTTCTCCACCCCGACCTCGGAGCGGATGTCCCGGTAGACGCGTTCGAGCCGGCGGGTGTTGTCGGCGGTGAAGGTCTGCCCGCCGGTGATCCGCGACACCTCGGCCAGCGTCGCCGGATCGGGCGGGACGGTCTCCCGCTTCCCCTCGACGTCGACGTAGCCGTTCTCGGTGCCGAAGGCGATGGTGTGCACCGGCACCTTCGCGTCGGCGGCCCGCTGGGCCCCCTGGACAGCGCTCGTCCCGGCGGTGTTGTCACCGTCGGAGAGCAGCACGATGGCACCGGGCGCCGGCCGGTCGGGATGTGCCGGGTCGCGCGGCGCCTGCTCGAGGGCCCGCAGGCCGGCCAGGATCGCGTCCCCGATCGCGGTCGAGTCCTGCGGCTTGAGACCGGCCAGGGCCCGGGTGACGGCGGCATGGTCCAGGGTCGGCGGCACGACGACGGCCGGGGCCCCCGACAGCGTGACGAGGGAGACGTTGTACGTCGGCGGGATCTCCTCGACGAAGGAGGTGGCGGCCCGGACGGCTGCCGCGAGCCGGGTGGGGGCCACGTCGGTGGCCTCCATCGACAGCGACACGTCCATCACCAGCACGACGGTGGCCCGTTCGCGCGGCACGTCGGCCAGTGTGGTGGGCCGGGCCCAACCGGTCACCGCGGCCCCGAGCGCCAGCAGCGACAGGGCCACGGCGAGGTGACGCCGCCACTGCGAGCGCCGCCCGCCGACCAGGTCGAGCAGCGCGGTGGTGGTGATCCGGACGCCCCGCCGGCCCGGTCGCCGCGACGCCCAGACGTACAGGCCGACGATCACCGGGATGACCAGCAGGAACAGCAGCCGCCACGGGTCGCCGAAGGTGAGGTTGCGCCAGAAGTCGACGAAGCCGCTCATCGCGACACCCCGCGGGGCGGGCGGTGCAGCAGGGCGGCCGTCCGCCGGTACCCGAGGACGAACCGGGCGATCTCGGCGACCCAGTCCCCGTCGGTACGCAGCACGATGTGCCCCACGCCGCAGCGGCGCAGCGCCAGCCGGGTCCGTTCCCGCTGGCGGGCGGCGGCCACGTCCATCGCCCGGCGGAGCCGTACGTCACCGGTGTTGACGTAGCGCTCGAAGGGGGTCTCCGGCGAGCGGACGAGGATGTCGCCGAGATCGGGGAACTCGATCTCGCGGCGGTCGATCACCTCGACGGCGATCACCTGGTTGCGCACCGACAGCCGCCGTAGCGCCCGCTCCCACTCCGGCGCCACCTCGGGGTCGAGCTCGACGTCACCGGGGGTGAGGAAGTCCGACACGACGATCCGCAGCCCGCGCCGCCGCTGGGCCCGGCCCAGGGCGTCGATCGCCGCGGAGAGCGGCAGACCGGGATCGGTGTCGTCCGGGACGATCGGCTCCTCCAGCAGGGAGCGCAGCAACCCGTAGAGGGCGGTCCGCCCCGAACGGGCCGGGACGAGGCGTACCCCGGCGGGGCGCATCACCATCCCGCCGAACCGGTCCCCCATCCGCTGGGACAGGAACCCGAAGGTGGCCAGTGCCGCGATCCCCAGGTCCCGCTTGGTGACGCCGGCGGTGCCCCAGTTCATCGACGGGGTCATGTCGAGCAGCGACCAGACCTCCAGCTCGCGGTCGGCGATGGTGTCGCGGACGTGGGTTACCCGGGTGCGGGCGGTGACCGGCCAGTCGATCTTGCGGACGTCGTCCTCCCCCGGCAGGTACGGCCGGGCGTCGTTGGGGTCGCTGCCCGGCCCGGGCAGCACGCCCAGGTGGTCGCCCTGCAGGAAGCCCTCGAGCCGGCGGACGACCGTCAGCTCCAGCCGACGCAGGGCCGCCTCCGGCGCCAGCCGGTCGAGCGGCAGCGTCGGTCGGTCCGGGGGCCGGACCAGTGAGGAGGCGGGGCCGTCAACCATGGAACTCCGGTTGCGGGTACGGTGCCGGCGCCGCGACGGGCGGGGCCGGCTGGGTCGTCGGGGCCGGCTGGGCGGGCTGGTTCCACACCGGAGTCGGGGCCGGCACCATCGCCACGACGCGGTCGATCACCTCGACCGGGTCGATGTTGTCGGCGACGGCGTCGAACCCCAGCTGGAGACGATGGGACATCACGTCGCGGGCGATGGCCTGCACGTCGGCGGGCAGCACGTAGTCGCGACCGTTGATCAGGGCGAGGGCGCGGGACGCGCCCACCAGGCCGAGGGTGGCACGCGGCGAACAGCCGATGGCGATCACGTCGGCCAGATCCGGCATCCCGAAGTCGGCCGGCGCCCGGGTCGCCAGCACCAGCCGGACGATGTACTCGGCGACCAGCTGGTGCACGAAGACGTGGTTGGTCCGCTCCTGCAGCGCGAGCACGGAGGCGTTGTCCAGCACCGGCTCGGCCACCGGGACGTCGACACTCATCCGGCGCAGGATCTCGAACTCCTCGTCCCCGTGCGGGTACGGGACGTCCACCTTGAGCAGGAACCGGTCCCGCTGCGCCTCGGGCAGCGGGTAGACGCCCTCGGACTCGATCGGGTTCTGGGTGGCGATGACGATGTACGGGGAGGGGGCCGGGTACGTCGTGCCGCCGATGGACACCTGCCGCTCGGCCATCACCTCGAGCATCGCCGACTGCACCTTGGCCGGGGCCCGGTTGATCTCGTCGGCGAGCAGGAAGTTCACGAAGATCGGCCCCAGCTCGACGTCGAAGCCCTCCTGGGACTGCTTGTAGATGCGGGTGCCGACGATGTCGGAGGGCACCAGGTCGGGGGTGAACTGCACCCGGGCGAAATCACCGCCCACGACGGTGGCGAAGGTCCGTACGGCCAGGGTCTTGGCCGTGCCGGGCACCCCCTCCAGGAGACAGTGTCCGCGGGCGAGCAGGGCGACCATCAGCCGCTCCACCATGTGCTCCTGGCCGACGATGACCCGACGCACCTGCGTCAGGGCCATGTCGATCAGTCGGGCCGCCTCCTGGTTGTCCACCTCTGCCCCTCCCGTCCTGCGATCCGGACCATCCTCGCAGACCGCACGTCCATCATCGGCCACCACTCAAACGACCCCTCGGCTCCAGGGCGTGCCCTCAGCGTGACGATCCTGATTCTGATTTGGACCGAACGCCCCCTCGGCTCCAGGGCGTGCCCCCTTCGGCCTCGACCACGCCGCTCTTGGCCTTGGTGGGGTGTGGTGAGATGGGAGCGATGACTGCAGCCGCCGACCCCGAGCCGATCGCCCGGCCCCTCCGGCCCGAGGACCCGCCCCGGGTCGACGGGTTCTGGCTGGACGCCCGGTTGGTGGCGGGGCCCGCCGGGGTGGCGTACGCCGCCCGTTCCGCCGACGCACCGGGCGTACCGACCGTCGACACACCGGCCATCGACACACCGGCCGTCGAGGAGCGCGGCACCGGGCCCCTCGCGGAGCCCGACGCCGTGCTGGTGCTGCTGTCCCGCGGCGCGGCCGCCGATCGGGTGGCCCGGGACCGGTTCACCGGGCGCGTCGACCGGCTGCACGTCGACCTCGTCCTCGCCCGGGGCGGGTGGGGACAGGACACCGGCCGGCTGAGCTCTCGCCACCGGGCGATGCAGACCCCGGTCGCGAACGCCGAGCCCGACGCGCCATGGGTCGCCCTGACGGCCGACCAGCTCCCCCTCGCGACCTCGATCCTGGCCGACGTGGCCCTCGTCCTGCCATCGACCGGCCCGCCGCCCGCCGGCCCGGACTACCGCCTGCCCTGGGCCGATGACACCGCGCCGGGGCGTACGTCGGTGTGGCCGCTGCCCTGGCCCGGGCGGTTCGACCGCGCCGGGTGGCTGTCACTGTTCGTCTCCTGGCTGCTGATGATCCTGGTCGCCGCCGTCGCGGTGCTGGTGGCGATCCTGCTGTTCCGCCACGAACCGCCGCAGACGCCTCCGCCACCCCAGCCACAGTCGGCGTCGCCGTCCCCCTCCTCAGCGTCCCCGACCCCCACTCCGTCGCCGTCCCCCCGGTCGGCCTCACCGTCGCCGTCATCGGCGTCCCCGTCGCCGGTCTCGCCCTCACCGTCGCCGACGGCGAGCGGATCGGGCATCCCCGAAAGGTCCAGACTGTGATCCCCCGGCTCATCGCGACCGACCTCGACGGCACCTTCCTGCACCCGCGCGGCGAGGTCTCGGCGCTCAACGCCCGCGCCGTCCGGACAGCCCTCGACGAGGGCGTCCACGTCGTGTTCGCGACCGGCCGCCCGCCGACCTGGATGCAGCCGATCGTCGACCTGCAGCTGCCGAGTGCCCCGGTGATCGGCTGCAACGGGGCGATCCGCTACGACGCGGCGACCGGTGAGATCACCGAGCTGGTCGACATCGCCCCCGAGCTGATCTCGGCGCTGGGTACCCATGTCCGTGAGGTGCTGCCGGGGGCGACGCTGGGGCTGCAGTGGGCCGACTCGTTCGGCTACGAGCCGGGCTACCTGGACTCCCCGCCCGATGCGCCGGGCTATCGGTGTGCCCCGTTGGAGGACCTCCTGCTCGCCGGGGGCCCGGTGCTGAAGGTGCTGGTGCAGAGCTACCGCACGCCGCTGGATGACCTGCTCACCGCACTGCGTGAGGTCGCCGCCGACGAGCTGAGCCTGACCTGGTCCACCGCCGGGGTGGCGGCCGGCGACCGAGTGCTGGTGGAGGTCGGCGCCCGCGGCGTGGACAAGGCCGCGATGCTGGCCCGCTACTGCGCTTCCCTGGGGATCGGCGCCGAGGAGGTGGCGGCGTTCGGTGACATGCCGAACGACCTGGCGATGCTCAGCTGGGCCGGCCGGGCGTACGTGATGCCGCCGCGCCATCCGTTGCTCGCCGAGGTCGGCCGGGCGGTCGCGCACCCGTGCGCCGACGACGGGGTGGGCCGGACGATCCTGCAGTGGTTCCCGGGGTCCGGCCGCGACGCCTGACCCGGCCGCACAGCCTGACCCGGCGTGGGCTGACACGGCGTGGCGCCCTGCAGGGGGATGGTCCACCGGAGGTGAGCCGGTCGGCGCGTCCCTAGACTGTGGGTCATGGACGAGCCGCGGATGCGTTATCACTCCCGACTGTGGGTGCGACCCGAGAATCTGAATGCGAACGGGACGCTCTTCGGGGGGCATCTGCTCTCCTGGATCGACGAGCAGGTGGCGCTCTACTCGATCGTCCAGCTGGGCAATGAGCGCGTCGTGACCAAGTACATGTCCGAGATCAACTTCGTGTCGTCGGCGTGGCAGGGCGACATCATCGAGCTGGGGATCTTCCCGGTGAAGTTCGGGCGGACCTCCCTGACGCTGCGCTGCAACGTCCGCAACATGGTGACGCGCGAATCGATCATCACCGTCGACAAGATCGTGATGGTTTCCCTGGACGACCAGGGCCGGCCACTGGAGCACGGTTACTCCGACATCACCTACGCCCGGGACCGGATCCCGCACCGAATGAAGCCCATCCCCCGGCCCGAGCCGCACGTGCCGGAGCGGATCTCCGCCGCGCACGAACCGCTGCACGACCTGGACGGCTGACACCCGCGCCGGCCCGGACGGCATCGACGGTCGACGACGTACTACCTGTACCGTAGTCGTATGTCGATGCACACGGCCGCACATCCGGGCGTCGTCCGGACGCTCCACCACGATGCCGGGGAGCGACCCCACGTCCTGGTCTGGGAGGTGACCCGGGCCTGCCAGCTCGCCTGTCGGCACTGCCGGGCGGACGCCTTCCCCCGACCCGATCCTCGCCAGTTGACGACGGCCGAGGGCAAGGCGTTGCTGGACGATTTCGCCGCCTACGGGACGCCGCGACCGATCGTCATCCTGTCGGGTGGCGACGCGTTCGAACGCCCCGATCTCGAGGAACTCATCGCGTACGGCACCTCCATCGGCCTGCCGATCGCCCTGTCCCCCTCGGTCACGCCGTTGCTGACCGACGAGCGGCTGGCTTCGGTCCGCCGGGCCGGGGTCAAGGCCTTCTCGCTGTCCCTGGACGGCGCGACCGCGGCGACCCACGACGCGTTCCGCGGCATCGACGGCACCTTCGACGCGACGGTCGAGGCGGCGAAGCTGGTGGTCAGGCACGGCTTCCGGTTCCAGGTGAACACGACGATCTGCCGCAACAACCTGCACGAACTGCCCGAGATCGTCCGGACCGTGATGGACATGGGGGCGCACCTGTGGTACCTGCTCTTCCTGGTGCCGATGGGGCGGGGCTCCGACCTCGAGGGTCTCTCCCCCGCGGAGATGGAGGACGTCATGCACTGGCTGCACGACATCTCCGACCGGATCGCGATCAAGACCACCGAGGGGCAGACCTATCGGCGGGTCGCCATCCAGCGTGACGACGCGCTCGAGGCGGGCCTACCGCTCCCGGCGACCGGCCCGCTGCACGCGCGGCTGATGGAGCGCACCGTCGAACTGCTCGGCGCCGGCGGTGACCGCCGACCGCCCCGCCCCGCCATCGGGGTGAACTCCGGCAACGGCTTCGCCTTCATCGACCACATCGGTGACGTGTACCCGAGCGGCTTCCTCCCGTTCGACTGCGGCAACGTACGCGACCGGCCGTTCCACAAGATCTATGCCGAGGCGCCGATGATGCAGGCGCTGCGCAGGCCGTCGGAATACGCCGGCAAGTGCGGGGTGTGCGAGTTCAACTGGATCTGCGGCGGCTCGCGGGCGCGTGCCTACGCGATGCTGGGTGACCCGCTCGCCTCCGACCCGACCTGCGCGTACGCCCCGGCCGCCTGGACCGGCGAAGCTGACGCCGGGACCGCCGCCGGGCAGGAGTAGCCCCTCTGCCTCGGTGCTGCCCCGGTGGCGCACCGTCTCAGGAGATGCGCCGCCGGGGGCGTACGCGAGCTCCCCGCTCGGAGCCGACGAGCGAACCTGAGCGCCCCCGGGACCTGGAGATCCTGGCCGTGATCAGTTGATGCCGGCACGCCGGGTCAGGGACCGTATCAGGGCAATCAGTCCCACTGCGCCGGTGACCACTGCCGCCACTGTGCCCGCGGTCAGGTTGACGACCTGGCCGATCGGGTCGAACCCGGGCTGGACGATCAGCCCTCGGTAGGTGTCCAGGGCGAGGTAGGCGACCAGGCCCGGCACCACGATGGTGCCGAAGAAGCCGACGAGGCCGCCCGATCGGGTGGCGACGAGGATCGTAGACAGCACCACCGCCGTGATGAGGCTGAGGATGATGTAGTAGGCGGTCCAGATGGTGAAGTTGAGCAGGTCGAACTGACGAGGCAGCCCCGGAAGCGCCGTGTCGTAAGAGCCGCCTACGAGATCGCCGATCTCGTAGGCGAGGATGGCGGGGATCAGGAAGGCCAGGCCGCGGCGAACGGACATCCGGAAATTCCGGCCGGTCAGACAGGCTGCATATGCTGCGAGCAGCCAGCACCAAGCGGACCCCAAGACTTTCGATACATATTCTTGGCCCGGGCCGAAACCATGGTTGATCGCCGAGGTGAGCGCTCCGAAGACGATCCCTGTGACCGCAAGGGCCACTGGAACTGCAATCGCCCGCAGATCGGATCCGTTCTGTCTCTGCTGCATTCTCCAACTTCCTCTGAAATGAGTGGGCCACTCATAGGAGCACCCCATTCGGTTGACCCATATCTGATGATCGGTGCATCGGAAAGCCTGGCGAAAAAAAGAACGCCACCGCTGGACGGTCGCTTCGACCAGTACAACCCGACAGGAGGCTGTCACTCGCGCCGCAACCTCGCCAGGAATCCGTCGCACCCTCCGGAAGCCACACCCAACGATCCACAGATTCGCCACATCAAGGCCGAATTAATCACCAGCACATCAATCATCAGCCAATTTTATTCGGAAATATCTCCTTAAACTTCGCAACCGCTTCACTTTCACCGTCCACCAGATGTTCAAAGTATCCACGGTCCTTCTTCAGGATACGCAGTAGTTCCACTTTGCATGAAACAGTTCCGGAGAAGCCTGGAACATGCCTGCTCGTCGCCCAACCGTCCCTCCTTTGATCTACAGTTCGAAAGAGTTTCCCAGGCCACTCCATCGGAAAATTTGGGAACATGTCATCAATAATACAGAAAGATGTCCTGCCGAATATCGACTTTGATTCTATGATGACTTCATATTTCCTTTCTTTACCCAATGCCTTTATGGGAACATTTGTTCCTCTTGTTTCGATGTAATCTTCTACAGGCTGCACCAGCATGTATCTCCTACTTGAAATCAATCTGACATGCGGTCATCGGGCGAGTTCAACCGGTCGGTGCAACACGGGGTTGTTGAAGTGAGCGTAGCTGCTCGTTGAACACCTCGGCCGGGGCTTTCCAGCCGAGGGTCTTGCGGGGTCTGTTGTTAGCCCGGATCATTCATGGGACGGTGGGTCCGCCGACTGGTAGATGCAGAGGAGTGCCTGTCCACTAGGGGAAACTTGGGTTTGCGACGACTCAAGATCTCCCAGCGGAAGGCACTCCGTAGGTGAAGGGTACTGGATGGTCCACCGGCCTGACGGTCTCCGGCGATGGTGTGGGCGTGGTGGCCCATGCGGGCAGCATCGCGCTACGGCTGTTGACGGACCGGACCGGTCTGACCCGGGCCCTGTCGATGGCGATGGCGAGGCGGTCGTTCCTGCCCGTTCATGACCGGGGCCGAGTGCTGGCCGATGTGGCGGTGATGCTGGCCGATGGCGGGGAGGCGATCGCTGACATCGATGTACTGCGTCACCAGTCCGGGGTGCTGGGGCCGGTGGCCTCACCGGCGACGGTGTGGCGGGCACTGGACGAGATCACCGCGGGCCGGCGCAAGAAGATCCAGGCCGCTCGGGCCAGGGTCCGTCGCCAGGTGTGGTCCCAGCTCGAGAGGGTGCCGGCGAGCCGGGTAGCGGGAGCCGACCTGGGCGAGGTGGTGGTGTTGGACGTGGATGCGACCGTCGTGATCGCTCACAGCGAGAAGGAGCAGGCGGCGCCGACGTTCAAGCGGACGTTCGGGTTCCATCCGATCGGTGTCTGGTGCGACAACACCACCGAGTTCCTCGCCGCCAAGCTGCGTCCCGGCAACGCCGGCTCGAACACTGCCGTCGACCACATCGAGGTGCTGACCGAGGCGATCGCTCAGGTCCCCGCCGCCCGTCGCAAGCGACTGCTGGTGCGATCCGACGGGGCCGGCGCCTCCCACGCCCTGCTGGACTGGCTCACCGCCCAGGGACAGGTCCGCGGCCGTCAGCTGGAGTACTCGGTCGGGTTCGCACTCACCGGTCAGGTCCAGGACGCCATCACCCTGCTGCCTGACCAGGCGTGGTCGTCGGCGCTGGATGCCGACGGGGCCATCCGGGAGGGCGGGGACGTGGCCGAGCTGACCGGACTGTTGGATCTGTCGGGGTGGCCGGACCGGATGCGGGTGATCGTGCGCCGCGAGCGCCCGCACCCGGGGGCGCAGCTGTCGTTGTTCGAGACCCATGACGGGTGGCGCTACCAGGCGTTCGTCACCAACACCGGTAGCGGTCAGCTCGCGTTCCTGGAGGCGCGTCACCGCGCCCATGCCCGGGTCGAGGACCGGATCCGTCATGCCAAGGACTCCGGCCTGGGGCGCTTCCCGTCCAGGGAGTTCGGTATCAACCAGGCCTGGCTGGTACTGGTCCAGATCGCTGCGGACCTGATCGCCTGGACCCGCCTGCTTGCTCTCACCGGCGAGGCCGCCGCGCTGGCCGGCTGCGAGCCGAAAGCGTTGCGCTACCGGCTGCTGCACGTCCCGGCCCGACTCACTCACGGCGCCCGACGACGCCACCTACGGATCCCGGAAACCTGGCCATGGGCCGGCGCTGTCGTGGCCGTGTTCGCGAAGATCAGCGCGATCCCACAATCTGCCTGACCACGAGCAACCACGACACGAGGACCCCGGAGAACCGCAGCCCGGCAGCGCCAGCCGGCCCTTCACCATGCCCCCACACCACACCGACCACCGGCGGGGACGACGACATCGCATGACCTCGCCTCACCGACACTCATGAAAGACCGGGGTTAGTGCCAGGGCGACGGCTTCGAGGTCGTCGGCGGACCACCGGGACAGGTCGGTGCCTTGGGGAAGTACTGGCGCAGTAGGCCGTTGATGTTTTCGGTCGCGCCCCCACAGTGCCATCCGAAGTGGGATCATGACCAGGCCGACGTGTTTGCTGGTGTGGGCGTGCCAGGCCACGATGCGTTGGGAGTACACGTCGAGGATGAACGCGACATACACCCAGCCCGCCCACGTGCGGACGTAGGTGAAGTCGGTCACCCCGGTGTGATCCGGGCGCGGCGCAGTGAAGTCCCGATTCAGCAGATCCCCGGCACGGATCCCATCTTTGGCCGGATGGCCGTGCGGATCGCCTTGGCGCGGGGGATCCCGGACACGTCCCAGGGCCCGCATCGCCCGGTCCACCGCGCCACGGGACGCGTCGGCGATCGTAGTGCGGCGGATCAACGCAGTCATCTTCTTACGCCCGTACAAGCCCTCCGGGGTCATCCTCCGCATCGATCTCGGCCTGCACAACCCACCGCCGCAACAACTCCGCCCCCACGCCCTCCTGACAGGCGACGGCCGCGATCACCTTCGCCATCGACGGATACTCCGCCCGATGCTCCAGCACCAGCCTCACAGCCCGCTCACGCACCTCAGGATCAATCTTCTTCGGCAGAACGCCATCCTTCCAACTCGAAAGGAAGCGGCATCAAACCCGGGACGGTTCAGGTGCTGGTGACCTGCCCGTACGCCGGATTCGCATACTGCGTCGTGCTCGTGACGTTGCCCGCCTGAGCGTCGTAGCCGGTCGCACTGGTGGTCAGGCCGTAGCCGGGCCTGATGTACTGCGCAACATCAGCCGTCTCCGTCCCCCGGCAGGCGTCATATAAAGAGTGAAATCCGCATCAGCGCGCCGCGGCGGTGTCAAGTACATGCATGTAAAGCCAAATGGATCAACCGTGCCAGATCCTCGAATTCATAGGCCTCATATTTCACATCAAAGCTATCTGTGAAAATGGAGGCCAGTATATCGGATATATCCATTGTGGAAACTCTGCCTGCGACGCTTCGGCGGAGCACTTCATCGACAAGCAGGCGAGCCTCACCATCATACTCGTCGCGGGGGTACTCCGGACAAGTCTCACCCAATATCCCATTGTAAAGGATTTCAGACACCATCTTTACGCAGCCGCCTACAGTCTCCACCGCTTCTTCACCTTCCTTACATAGGTGATTATCTTATTTTGACTATTTATTGCAAAAGTTGTATGCCGCGTGGAACGTACGTATGACCACCTTCGCTTATCGTCAACCCTCAAGCCCTCATATCTCCCAAAACGTCGAGCAATTAAGGCATGCACCCTCGAACCGCCCCTTTCAGAAACCTTTTCCAGAGCGTTTTTAGTGAATCTCCTGTTTACAGCGCGGCTGAGACTGCCTCCGACCCTTCCAATTCCAGATCGGGTCAAGGCGCCACTGACTGCCCCACCAGTCATAGCCCGAAGCATCCCGCTCGAAGTAACTTTGCCCCGCACGCTCACGGCATAGACAGCTCCACCAAGAGCCGCCCCAAATAATGCACCAGCGACGACTGCACAATCGATCCCCATGGTTGCTCCACAAACTGCGCCAACCGCAACACCCACCAGGATCCCTTGCCAGTTGTCTTTGACGAAGTTCTTGGTGGCGTTCCAGACACTGCCCCAGCCGAAATTCCCGTCGAGGTCAAGACATTGACGGGGTCGTTGGTGACTGCTAGGTGTACAGACCAGACAAGTTCAGTGTGACGCCACGAGCTGATCTGTCTGATCTGTGACATGAAGGGAGTGTCTCCCGAGGTTGGCTGGAACAGACTGGAACTGCTCAAGGTATCTGCTCACCAAGAAAGCCCCCTCCTGCTTCCAGCGCTAACGCAGCACTGACCTCCGAGGGCCCCGGGCCGCCGCAGCGACGAGGTGCAGCGACCTGTCCTGACCGGACGATGGTGCGCCAGGTGGGGCTTGAACCCACGACCGACGGATTATGAGTCCGCTGCTCTGACCGGCTGAGCTACTGGCACGTCCCCACGATTCTAGGGGGTCGAGGACGGCGTCCCGGCGGCCTCCAGCCGATCGGCCAGCGCGGTCAGCCACTCGGCCATCCCGTCGGTCCCGGCCAGGATGATGTCCGCGCGCTGCGCGAGCGGACTGTCCTCGCCGGGCATCCGGGGGAAGACCAGCACCGGCGTGCAGCCCCGGTCCCGGAGCGCGGCCACGGCGTCGTACGCGGCGATGTCGCCCAGGTCGTCGCCCGCATAGACGAAGATCGCGGGATCGAGCCGGGCCGCCAGGGCCCGCACCGCATCCCCCTTGTCGAAGCCGCCCGCCCGGATCTCCAGCACGTTCTTGCCCGGCTCCAACTGCAGCCCGTACTCCGCGGCGAGTGCCTGCACCGGGCCGGCCAGGTCCGCGAAGGCCCCCTCCGGGTCGGCCAGCCGCCGGGTGTGCACCGCGACCGCCCGTCCCTTGTCCTCGAGCCAGGCGTCGGGGTGGCCGGCACGGGCCAGCAGGGCCGGCAGGGCCGCCTTCACCGACACGATCGCGGCGGGCACCGGCGGCGCGACGACCTCACCGCTGGCCGCCGCCCACACCTCGATGCCGTACTGGCCCATCACGACCAGGTGCTCCAGGCCCGCACCGGCGGCCAGCCCGCCCAGTTCGATCGCCTTGGCCACGGGCCGGCCGGTGACCACCGCAACCTGCAGCAGATGCGGCGCGATCCGCCGCAGTGCGGCGATCGAGGCCGGATGGGCGTACGCCCGGTCGGGGTCGGGAACGATCGGCGAGAGCGTGCCGTCGAAGTCGAGAGCGAGGACCGTACGGTCCGGGGCAGCGAGCACCGCGTCCAGCTTGTCCATGGGCCCCACTGTGGCACGGGATAGATTGGGGGCACAGACGGGAGGTTGATCGCACATGTCAGAAGAAGCACCGCAGTACGATCAGGCCGATTTCGTCGTCGTCGCGAACCGGCTCCCGGTCGACCGGACGACCGACGCTGACGGCACCACATCATGGCGTACATCACCCGGCGGTCTGGTCACCGCCATGGAGCCGGTCATGCAGGAGCGGCACGGCGCCTGGGTCGGCTGGGTCGGCGCGCCCGACGAGACGCTCGACCCGTTCGACTACGACAGCTACCACCTCGTCCCGGTGCCGCTCAGCGCCGCGGAGATCGAGGACTACTACGAGGGCTTCTCCAACGGCACCCTGTGGCCGCTGTACCACGACGTGGTGGCCAAGCCGGAGTACCACCGGGAGTGGTGGGACGCGTACCACGCCGTCAACGAGCGGTTCGCCGAGGCAGCGGCGCAGGTGGCCGCGCCGGGGGCCACCGTCTGGGTGCAGGACTACCAGCTCCAGTTGGTGCCGCAGATGCTCCGCCGGCGCCGACCGGACCTGCGGATCGGGTTCTTCCTGCACATCCCGTTCCCCCCGGTCGAGCTGTTCCAGCAGCTGCCCTGGCGCCGGCAGATCATCGAGGGTCTGCTCGGGGCCGACATCATCGGGTTCCAGACCCCCGGCGGGGCGCAGAACTTCACCCGGATCTGCCGGCACCGGATGAAGATGGAGACCCACCGCGAGGTCGTCACCCTGCCCAGCGGACGCTCCACCCGGGCGAAGGCGTATCCGATCTCCATCGACGCCAAGGGGTTCGAGGCCCTCGCCCGCTCCCGGCCGGTGCAGGACCGGGCCCGCGAGCTGCGTCACGAGCTGGGCGACCCGGAGGTGCTCTTCCTCGGCGTCGACCGGCTGGACTACACCAAGGGCATCTACCACCGGCTGCGGGCCTACGGCGAGCTGCTCGCCGAGGGCGTCATCGATCCGCGCAAGGCCGCCTTCCTGCAGGTGGCCACCCCGTCGCGGGAGCGGGTCGAGGAGTACAAGCGGCTGCGCGACGAGGTCAACATGCTCGTCGGGCGGATCAACGGCGACCTGGGCGACCTGCGCCGCCCGGCGATCACCTACCTGCACACCTCCGTCCCCCGGACCGAGATGGCCGCCATGTACACGACCGCGGACGTGTGCGTGGTGACCCCGCTGCGGGACGGGATGAACCTGGTCTGCAAGGAGTACGTGGCCTGCCGCAGCGGCACCGACGGGGCGCTGGTGCTCAGCGAGTTCGCCGGCGCGGCGGGTGAGCTGCGGCAGGCGTACATGATCAACCCGTACGACATCAACAGCATGAAACACGGGATGACCCTGGCGATGAACGACACCGTCCAGAACAAGCGCCGACGGATGCGCGCCCTGCGCCGGCAGGTCTTCACCCACGACATCGAGGCCTGGGCCGCGTCGTTCCTCGACGATCTGGCCGCGGTGCCGGCCCCGCAGACGACCTCGACGGACCCCCAGGCATGAAGTGGCGACGCGAGACGCTCCCCGCACAGGTGCGTCGGGCCGCCGCCGAAGCGCTGGTGGCCTCCGCCGGAGTGTCGGAGCAGAGCGGCCCGCTGGGTCCGGACGGCACGGTCAGCCCGGTGGGCCCGGACGGCACGCGGATGCTGGCCTGGGGACGGCGCGGTGAGCACTATGCGCTCGGCTTCCCCGGCCACCTCGTGTACGACGACGGCACCGGCTGGCAGGTGCTGGCCTGGCACCGCATCGTCCGCGGCGGCTGGGACAAGGACGAGCGCCGCCTGACCTGGATCGACTACGACGGTGGTCGGGGCGCGCTGCCCCTCGAGGAGCCGGGCAGCCTGCCCGAGCTGTTCAGGGAACGGGTCGAGGCCAGCATCATGGTCCGCCGCCAGGTGCCGGTGCCCGGTACGAAGAACGGCGTGATCGTCGTGGGACGCCGCGTCCTCGGCACCGGCGGGGCCGTGCTCGAGTGGCATGCCTCACTCAACAAGGGCACCCGCTGGTCCGACCCCGGTGCGCGGGAGGCCGCGGAAGCCGCGCTCGCCGAGCTGAAGGCCGACTATGACCCGTACGGTGGGTGAACGCCGTGGGGGGACGACTGAGCACCTCGCCGGTCACCGGGTGCATCGTCGATGAACGACCCGTACGCGGGTAACGACCCTGCGGCGGACGGCCTCGATTTGGTGCCTCGGGCATCCGATGCTAATGTTCTTTCTCGGCGCCAGCGCCTGCAGGTGCCTGATCCTCCGTAGCTCAATTGGCAGAGCATTCGACTGTTAATCGAAGGGTTACTGGTTCGAGTCCAGTCGGGGGAGCCACGAAAACACGCTCTGACAAGGGTGAACACCCTGTCGGGGCGTTCTTCGTTTCCAGCGCGCGCAACCTACGCGCAGCGTCGGGAACGACGAACAGGAGCGGATCAGCACCGGCCACCGAGCCCGACCCGCCCACGCCACCGAGCCGGGCGGTCAGCGCCCCGCCAGGCAGACCTCGCGCAGGTGGGCCAGGGCCGCCTCCTCGGTGGCCCGGACCCGTTTCACCGGCAGCCCCAGCGCGGCCGCAGTGGCGACCTGGGTCCTGGCGGCGTCATCGACCAGGCCGTACCGGTGGGCCAGCACGGCCTGCTGCTCGCGGCTGAGCCCCCGCCAGCCCTGGACCAGCTCCTCGCGGCCGGGACCGTCGTCGGGGTCGGTCGTGTCGTCGCGCCACCAGGTCGCCTCCAGCTCCTCGTCCCCATGGATGGACGCGGTGCTCACCACCTGCTCGCCTGCGGCCGCGGCCGCCCGCAGACGCCGGACCGGGATCCGGATGCCGCCCCGTTCGAGCCGACGGGCCTCGGCGATGCGGTGCCGGACGTACGGCACGGCCCAGGTCGAGAACCGCGTCCCCCTGGCCCAGTCGAAGGTCTCGAGCGCCTCCGCCAGACCGAGACATCCCTCCTGGACCAGGTCGTCCCGCTCCGCGACCGAGGGGCCGGCGTCACGGCGGACGAGGTGCACCACCAGTCCGATGTTGGCGGCCAGGAAGCGGGCGCGGGCCCGAGTGCCCAGGTCGACCACGGCCCGGAGCTCGTCCGGCCCGGCCTGCAGGCACGGCCCGCCGGCGTCGAGCAGATGGCGGGCGATCACCCCGGCCTCGATCGCGCGGGCCAGGTCGCGTTCCTCGTCGGCGGAGAGTCGTGGTTCGTCGGTGCGCAGGTAGCTCATGGCCCCAGCCTCCGGCCGTGCCCGGCGTGTCGTCCCCGCTCGACCGTCGGCTGTGGACGGATCGGGCCGGGCCCATTCCCCCTGTGGACGGATCAGTCCGGCAGGACCACTCAGTCCGGCACGGCCACCGATCGCGCCTGCAGGTCCTTGCGGGCCGTCTCCCAGGCCAGCAGGTCGGTGAACATCTGCCGGTGCTCCTCGGCGTGCTCGAGCGGGTTGGTGCGCTGCATCCGGCCCTTGAGGGTGGCGATCGCCTCGTTCACCCGCTGCAGCTGCAGCCGGGCCGCGTACGCGTCGGCATAGAGAGGATCCGGATCACGCAACAGCGGCTCGACCGACAGGGCGATCAGCACCTGCTCGGCGTTGGCGTCGTCGCAGCCCTCCCGGATCAGCTGCATCCAGGTGGTCGTGTCGAAGCCCTCCGGCAGCACCCCGGCCGGCTCCCCGTACATCGCGAACACCAGGCGCGCGGTCTGGGCGATCCGCCGATAGGCCGGGTGCACGAAATCGTCCGACTCCAGCCCGCCCCAGTCGACGCTGAACGTCCACGGCACCTGGACCAGCAACTGGACCGTGCCCCGCTCGATCACCAGCGCCGGGTCGCGCGGGTCGGGCAGCGGCAGCAGCGTCGCCGCCGCGGGGGCCGGCTGGAGCTGGTCGGCGCCGACCGCCGGCTCGGCGGGGCCGGCATCGCGCGCCCCGCCGCGGCCGCCCTGCTGGGCCCGGCCGCCCTGCTGGGCCCTACCGCCGGGGCTGCCCTGGTCACCGCGGCCACCCCGAGCGCCCTGCCCGCCGCGTTCGGCCCGGGCGACCTCCCGGCGGACCTCCTCGACGTCCATCCCGAGCAGCCCGGCCAGCTCGTGGACGTACGCCGCCACCAGGGAACGGTCCCGGATGGCGGCGACCAGCGGGGCCGCGGCCCGCAGCGCCGCCAGCCGCCCGTCGGCGCGATCCAGGTCGTACTCGGCGATCACGTTGTCCATCACGAAGCGGTACAGCGGCACCCGGCGGCCGATCAGCTCCCGCACCGCCGCATCACCCTCGTTGATCCGCAGGTCGCACGGGTCCCAGCCGTGCGGCTCCACCGCGACGTACGTCTGGGTGATGAAATTCTCGTCGCCCCGGAAGACCTTCAGCGCCGCTGCCTGCCCGGCCGCATCGCCGTCGAAGGTGAAGACCACCTCGCCCTGGGTGGCCGAGGTCTGACCGATCAACCGCTGCAGGATCCGGGCGTGGTCGTCGCCGAACGCCGTGCCGCAGGACGCGACCGCGGTGTCGACCCCGGACAGGTGCGCCGCCATCACATCGGTGTAGCCCTCCACGACCACCGCCTGGGACTTCTTCGCGATCGGCTGGCGGGCCAGGTCGAGGCCGTACAGCACGTGCGACTTCTTGTAGACGGTGGTCTCGGGGGTGTTGATGTACTTCGCCGGCAACCGGTCGTCGTCGAACAGCCGCCGGCCCCCGAACCCGAGCACCACGCCGCCGGCGTCGCGGATCGGCCAGATCAGGCGGCCCTGGAAGAAGTCCCAGCCGCCGTTCTCCCGGACCAGGCCGGCCCGCACCAGTTCCTCGTCGCGGAACCCCCGCTGCCGCAGGAAGCTGTGCAGGTCGCGGCCGCCGCGCGGCGCGAAGCCGATCCCGAAATGCTCGGCCGCCTGCCGATCGAAGCCGCGGCCGTCGAGGAAACGCCGCCCCTCGAGCGCGTCCGGGGTGGTCAGCTGGTGGGCGAAGAACTCCGCCGCGAGCCGGTTCGCCTCGGTGAGTCGGCGCCGATTGCCGGAGTCGGAGGTGCGGCCACCGTCGTCGACGTAGCGGAGCTGCACGTTGAACTGGTCGGCCAGCCGCTCGACCGCCTCGACGAAGGACAGGTTCTCCTTCTTCTGCAGGAAGGTGATGGCGTCCCCGCCCTCGCCGCAGCCGAAGCAGTAGTAGAGCCCGCGCGCGGGGGTCACCTGGAAGCTCGGGGTCTTCTCGTCGTGGAAGGGACACAACCCCTTGAGCGACCCGGCGCCGGCACGCCGCAGCGTCACGTACGGACTCACCACGTCATCGATCCGGGCGCGCTCCCGCACCAGGGCGATATCCTCCTCATTGATCCGGCCTGCCACAAGGTGTCAGTGTACGTGGCCGGTCCACCGCCGCCGTTCTCAAGCAGCGCACAGGAAACCATCAGCTTCCTTGAATCAGCGGCGAACATGGTGGTCAGAGCAAGCGTCCTGCGATCTTGGAGGAGAACAATGTCGGAGCACCCCGGTCCCCCATCGTTCGAACAGCCCGCCGGCGGGTCACCGACGCCCGGTCAGACCCCGGGCGAGCGGCCCGCACCCGCCCCCGAGAGTGCCCAGGACCAGACCCACGCAGCCGGGCGCGGACAGGCCCCGTACGGACAGACCACGTACGGACAACCGCAGACCCCCTACGGACAGCCCCAGGCCCCGTACGGCCCGCCGTGGCAGTCCTCGCCGCAGTGGCCGGCCAGCGGTCAGGCGGCCGCCCCGACGCCGGGCCCCGGCCAGCTGCAGCCGCCCCACAAGCCGCGGAGCGGATCCGGCCGGCTGGTCGCCCTCGTCCTGGTCGGCGCGCTGCTCGGCGGCGGCGTCGGCTCGGCGGCCACCCTGGCCGCCACCGGCATGAACAACCAGGTGGTGACGGGCGGCACGACCACCCCGGTGGTCCAGGGCAACGGCACGGCCGTCGACTGGGCGACGGTCGCGAAGTCCGTCGAACCGGCCGTGGTCTCGATCACCGTCACGTCCGGCAACAACGGGGCGGAGGGGTCGGGGGTCATCCTCGACACGCAGGGCCACATCGCCACCAACAACCACGTGGTGAGCGGCGGCCAAAACGGACAGATCAGCGTCACCCTGAACAACAACACCATCCACAAGGCCACCATCGTCGGCACCGACCCGGGCACCGACCTGGCGGTGATCAAGCTCACCGATCCGCCGAGCGACCTCACCCCGATCGCCTTCGGCGACGTCAACAAGGTGGCGGTGGGCGACCCGGTGATGGCGATCGGCAATCCACTGGGGCTGTCCGGCAGCGTGACCACCGGCATCGTCTCGGCCCTGCACCGGCCGGTCAGGTCGTCGTCGAGCGAGAACCAGCAGCAGTCCCCGTTCTCCCAGGGGCAGACCCAGTCGGCCGACACCACCGTGGTCACCGACGCGATCCAGACCTCCGCCGCGATCAACCCGGGCAACTCGGGCGGTGCCCTGGTCAACGCCTCGGGCCAGCTGATCGGCCTCACCTCGTCGATCGCCACGCTCGGCAGCTCCTCCAACAGCCAGTCCGGCAACATCGGCATCGGCTTCGCGATCCGTGCCGACCAGGTGCGGGCGGTCACCAACGAGCTGATCAACAAGGGCAGCGCCACCACGCCCCTGCTCGGGGTCTCCACCACTGACGGGGTCAGCACCGTCGGTGGCCAGCAGGTCGTCGGCGCCGAGGTCAAATCGGTCAGCTCAGGGTCACCGGCCGCCAAGGGCGGCGTCCGGACGGGCGACGTCATCACCGGCATGGACGGGGTGCCGATCACCGGATCGGTCAGCCTGGCCGCCCGGGTCCGCAGCCAACAGGTCGGCGACACCGTCACCCTCGACGTCAGCCGCGACGCCACCACCCAGCAGATCAAGGTGACCCTCGCCGGCAAGTGACCCCTCACCGGCAGGGTCACCCTCACCGGCACGTGATCCTCGGCCACAGGGTCATCCTCACCGGCACGTGATCCTCGGCCACAGGGTCACCCTCACCGGCACATGACCCTCACCGACAGGAGCCCTGTCGGCAGAGGTGACCGGTGCGCCGTGGCCGCCGCGTCACCCTGCCCACCCGCGTGAGTAGGGTGACAGCGTGACTGTCGATCTGGGCTGGGGGCTGGCCATCGCCCTGGTGGCGCTCGTCGCCCTGTCGGTGCTGCTGTCCCGCCTCGGTGAGCTGGGCCTGGCCCGCCAGCAGGTGATCGCCGCAGTGCGGGCGGTCCTGCAGCTGGCCGTGGTCTCGTTCATCATCGTGGCCGCCGTACGGTACGTCTGGTCGGCGCTGCTGTTCGTGTTGCTGATGTTCTGCATCGCCACCTGGACGGCCGCGG
This sequence comes from Raineyella sp., assembly GCF_034933565.1. Lineage (NCBI taxonomy): Bacteria > Bacillati > Actinomycetota > Actinomycetes > Propionibacteriales > Propionibacteriaceae > Raineyella > Raineyella sp. The sequence continues at coordinate 52,587 of NZ_JAYFNG010000013.1, read as the reverse complement.
GCCGGGCCGGGGTCCGCAACGCGATCGGCTGGGTAGCGGTGGCGATCGCGGGCGGCATCGTGCCGGTCGCCGCGGTGATCTTCCTGTCCGGCGCATCGCCGTGGAACGGTGCGGCGATCATCCCGATCGTGGGTATCATCGTCGGCAACGCGATGAACGCGCACACCTTGGTCACCCGCCGCGCCTTCCCGGCGCTGCGGGAGCAACGCGGGCAGTACGAGGCCGCCCTCGCGCTCGGTTTCGAACGGCCCTGGGCCATCCGTCAGATCATCCACCCGGGGACGGCCGAGGCCCTGATGCCCAACATCGACACCACCCGTACGGTCGGGCTGGTGACCCTGCCGGGCGCGTTCATCGGTGTTCTGCTCGGCGGCGGCTCCCCCATCCAGGCAGGCGCCTCCCAGCTGCTGGTGCTGATCGGCATCATGGCCGCCAACGCCGGCGTCGCGGTGCTGGTGGAACGGCTGGCCGCCGCCGGGAAGTTGCTGCCGCCCGACCTGAAGGCGAGCCTGCGTCCCTGACCGGCACGCCTGGCCCTGCTTGCCCCCGACCCGAGACCCGCGACCTGCGCCCCGGACCTGTCATCCCGGACGCGCCCCAGACGCCAGAAGGGCGACCTCGCCGCAGCGGGTCGCCCTCCTGGCGAACACCGGACCGGGTCCGGCGATCGGGGTCAGATCTCGGTCAAGGGTCAGATCTTGATGCAGACGTTGGAGATCTCGGTGTAGAACTCCAGGCCGTGCACGCCGCCCTCGCGGCCGATGCCGGAGTGCTTCATGCCGCCGAACGAGGTGCGCAGGTCGCGGAGGAACCAGGAGTTCACCCAGACGATGCCGGCCTCGAGCTGCGGGGCGACCCGCAGCGCACGCGACATGTCCTTGGTGAAGAAGGTCGCCGACAGACCGTACTTGGTGTCGTTGGCGAGCCTGATCACCTCGTCCTCGTCGGTGAACGGGATCAGCGCGACGGCCGGGCCGAAGATCTCCTCGGTGGCGACGCGCGAGTCGTGCGCCAGACCGGTCCAGATGGTCGGCTCGACCCAGGAGCCACCGTCACGCTCGTCGCCGAACGTCGGGGCGCCGCCACCGGTGACCACCGTGGCGCCCTCCTCCTCGGCGAGACGGTAGTACGACAGCACCTTGTCGCGGTGCTCATCGGAGACCACCGGGCCGAAGTTCATCGCGTCGTCGTCGGGGTAGCCGTACGTCAGCTCGTTCTCGGCGTAGTCCTTCAGCCGGTCACGGACCTGACCGAAGATCGACTCGTGGACGTAGACCCGCTCGGTGCCGAGGCAGACCTGGCCGGTGTTGAGGAAGCAGGACCGGCCCAGCTCCTTGACCGCCAGGTCGAGGTCGGCGTCCTCGAAGACGATGCCGGCGTTCTTGCCGCCCATCTCCATCGAGGTGGCCTTCAGCGTGTCGGCGGTCGCCTTGATGATGATCGAGCCGGTCACGGTCTCACCGGTGAAGGTGATCCCGTCGACGTCCGGGTGCGAGGTGATCATCGCGCCGGTCCTGCCGAAACCGTTCACCACGTTGTAGACACCGGCCGGCACGCCCACCTCGTTCATCACCTCGCCGAGCAGCGAGGCGGTGGACGGGGTGACCTCGGAAGGCTTCACCACGACGGTGTTGCCCATGGCCAGGGCGGGGCCGGCCTTCCAGGTCATCAGCAGCAGCGGCAGGTTCCACGGCGAGATGATGCCGATGACGCCACGGGGGCGGCGGACGCCGAAGTTCCAGGCACCGTTGCCGTCGGGGGTGTCCATCCGGAAGGTCTCGGTCGCGTGCTCCTTGAGGGTGTGCGCGAAGGCCTTGAAGTTCGCGGCGCCACGCGGGATGTCCACGTGGGAGGCGACCGAGTACGGCTTGCCGGTGTCGAGGACCTCGAGCTCGAGGAAGTCGTCGAACCGCTTGGTGATGCCGTTGGCGATGTCGAGGACGAGCTCGATCCGCTGATCGGTGGTGAGCTGGCCCCACGGACCGCTCAGCGCGGCCCGGGCGGCCGCCACCGCGGCGTCCACCTCGGCCTGGCCGGCAGTGTGGACGTGCGCGGTGACCTCGCCGGTGACCGGGTAGAGGACATCGAACGTGTCGCCGGTCTCGACGTACTGGCCGTTGATGAAGTTGGCCACGTTGCGCGGCGTGATGACCTTGTGCATGGGTGCCTGTTTCCTGTCTGTGCTGCTGGTCTGTGGGGTGCTAGCCCTGCGCGGCCGCCCGCCGGGCCTGTCGCTCGGCGATCGTCTCGTCACCGGCCGCGAAGTGGGTCTTCGGGATCTCCCGGATGACGACGCGGATGCTCTCCTTGGGAGCCGCCACCGCCGTCACCGCGGCCTCGGTGAGCTGGGTGATCAGGGCCCGGAGCTGCTCGGGGGTCCGTCCCTCGGTGAGGGTGCATTCGATCAGCGGCATCACTCATCACCACTGTGGAAGTGCACCGACCCGAGGTTGGTGAAGTGGAAGGCGATGGAGGTGCCGGGGGTGGCGAAGTAGGCGTCGGTGATGCCGCCGGTGAGCACGATCCAGCCGGCCTCGATCGCCAGGCCGCGCTTGGCGAGGTCGTTGGCGGCCAGCGCCAGCGCCTCGCCGGGGTGGCCCTGCACCGCGGCGCCGGTGGCGGAGTCGACGATCTCGCCGTTGACCTCGACCAGGACCGCCTCGGTGGACAGATCGACGTCCTCGGGCCGGACCGCGATCGGGCCGGTGGAGAAGGCCCCGGACGAGGCGTTGTCGGCGATCACGTCACCTGCGGTGAAGCGGAAGTTCTTGTAGCGGGAGTCGATCACCTCGCCACCGCCCTGGACCTGGCCGACAGCGGCCATCGCCTGGGCGGCGGTGACGCCCGGCCCCTCGAGCCGGTCCTTCATCACGAAGACCAGCTCGGGCTCGATCCGGGGGTGGATCAGCCGGTCCTGCGGCACCGGGTCGCCGGCGGGCAGGATCATCGCATCGGTCAGCCAGGCGACGAAGGGCATGTCGACGCCCATCCGCTGCTGCTTCGCGCGGGAGGTCAGCCCCAGCTTCACGCCGATCAGCTTCTCCCCGCGGGCGAGGCGCTTGGCCAGGTTGGCGTCCTGGATGCCGTACGCCCCGGCGACGTCGCTCGCCAGCTCGGGCCACTCGTCGCTGATCGGTTCGCGGTCGCGGACCTCGTCCTCGCAGGCGAGCAGCTCCGCGGCGACGCTCTCGTAATCCCAGGCCATGGGTCAGTTCTCCTTCGGGGTGTTGGCGATCAGGGCGGTCACCGAACCGAGTCCGCCGAAGTTGGCGGTCACCCGGTCACCCGGGCCGACCGGGACCATCTTCGTCACCGAGCCGGGCAGCACGACCTTGCCGGCCTCCAGGGTGGTGCCGAGCGGGCCGACGGTGTTGGCGAGCCAGACCAGTGCGTTGATCGGCGAGCCGAGGACGGCGCCGCCGGCACCGGTGCCGACGACCTTGCCGTTCTTGTGCATGGTGCAGCCGGCCAGCCGCAGATCGAGGTCGCCGAGGTAGCTGGGCGTGGAGCCCAGCACGACGCCGCCGCCGGAGGCGTTGTCGGCGACGGTGTCACCGATCCGGATGTCCCAGTCACGCACGCGCGAGTCGACGACCTCCAGGGCCGGCAGCACGTAGTCGATGGCGCGGATCGCGTCGACGACCGTCACCCCGGGGCCCTGCAGGTCCTCCTTGAGCACGAAGGCGATCTCCGGCTCGACCCGGGGCAGGATGTGCCCGCTGAGGTCCATCGGCATGTTCTCGAGGTAGAACTGGTCGGTGAAGATGTGGCCGAAGTCCGGCTGGGCGACCCCCAGCTGCTTCTGCATCGCCGGAGAGGTCAGCCCCACCTTGTAGCCGCCCACGGTGCGGCCCTCGGCCAGCCAGCTGCGCACGGTCAGCATCTGGATCTCGTAGGCGTCCTCGATGCTGAGGTCGGGGTAGGTCTCCCGCAACGGCGGGATCGACACCCCACTGCGGTTGGCCTCGAGCAGCGCCTCCGCGGCGCTGGTCCGGCTGATCGAATCCACGTTCTTCTCCTTCCGTCGGTTGTCGGTCTTGCGAGGTGGGCGGGTCAGCGCCCGAGGGAACGACTGATCCGCTGGGCCGCGGTGTGCAGCAGGCGGGCCAGCGTCGGCACCTGGGGGGCCAGTCGTTCGTTGGGCCCGAGCAGGGACAGCGCAGCGTACGCGTGCTGCTGGAGGTCCAGCAGCGGCACCGCCACCGTCGAGATGCCCTCGTACGACTCGTGGTCGGCATGGGCGTAGCCGAGCCGGCGCACCTCGTCGAGGGTCGCCTCCCACTCCGTACGACTGCGGATGGTGTGGCTGACCCGGGGCGGGAAGCCCGCCTCGGTCCGGGCCCGGGCCGCGTCCGGGTTGTACGCCGCCATCACCTTGCCGGAGCTGGTGACGTGGCTGGGCAGCCGGCGCCCGGACTTGGCGAGCAGCTTCGCCCCCGCGCCGATCTCCAGCCGTTCGATGTAGACGACGTCGGCGCCGTCGGGGACCGAGAGGTTGACCACGTAGCCGGTCTGCCGGCTCAGCTCGAGCATGGTCGGCATCGCGACCTGGCGCAGGTCGAACCGCGCCTGGGCCAGGTGCCCCAGCTCGAACAGGTGGATGCCGAGGCGGTAGCGCCCGGTGTGCGGGTTCTGCTCGACGATCCGTCGCGAGGCCATGGTGGTGAGCAGCCGGTGTGCGGTGCTCTTGGCGATGTCGAGGCGGCGGGCGATGTCGGAGACGCCGAGCTCCCCGTCGACGGAGAAGCACTCCAGGACGTCGAGGGCGGTGCCGACGGACTTCAGCTCACCGCTGCGGGGCTCCTGGCGGTCGCTGCGGGAGCGCGCCGTCGTGGTGACCTCCCAGGTCCTGCTCGGCCCGGTCGTTGTCGACGCCGTTCTGCTCTCGGTCTGTTTGCCCGCTGCCACGGCCGTCATCGACCGAGCACCGCCGCGGCGCCTGCCTCGGCGATCTGCCGGTCCTCCTCCGAGGTGCCGCCGGAGCAGCCGACGGCACCGACCAGTTCGCCGTCGATCACGATCGGGATGCCGCCGCCGAAGATCACCAGGCCGGGACGGTGCGGGATGCCCTGGCCGACCGAAGCGTCGTCACCCGCGAAGAGCTCCGACCACTGGTGGGTGGGCAGCCCCTTGAAGGAGACCACCGAGATGGCTTTGTCCTGCGCGATGGAGGCCGACATCAGGGCCGCCCCGTCCATCCGGTCGAAGCTGACCAGGTTGCCCCCGGCGTCCGCGACGGCGATGTTGACGGCGACGCCCAGCTCGGTGGCCCGGGCGACCGCCCCGGCGATCGCTGTCCGGGCTCCATCGAGCGAGATGACGGTCTGCGGGCGGGTGATGGACACGGGGGTGACTCCTTCCGAGGCGTACGGGTCGGCGTACGGGGCTGGGTGGGCGGTTTCGCCGGCGGTCCGGGGACCCGGGTGGAGGATCCCCGGACCGCGACGGTTGATCGGACTAGGTGAGGACGGTGGTGAAGCGCTCGTTGAGCTCGCGGGCGTGGTAGAAGATCGCCTTGCCGAGCACATCCGGGGTCCAGGTCACCATCGGGCGGTCCGGGAACGACAGGTAGCCGCCGGCGAAGACCTCGTTGCGGTTGCCTGCCGGGTCGAAGAAGTAGACCGTCTTGCCGCGGGTGATGCCGTGGCGGGTCGGGCCGACGTCGATCGGCACGTCGTCCATCGAGAACAGGTCGGCGGCGCGGGTGACCTCCCAGCCCTCCTCCAAACGGAAGGCGAAGTGGTGCAGCTTGGACTGCGGGCCCTCGAGGACGGCGAGCTGGTGGATCTGGGTGGTGGCGGTCATCCAGACGGCGATGGTGTGCTGGTCGGCCGGATCGAGCGAGGTGGCGACCTTCTCCGCGGTCCAGTAGCCGAAGCAGTCGTGCAGGAAGCGCTCCATCAGCCCGCAGTCCTCCGCGGTGATCAGCGCATGGTCGAGGGCAGGGGCACCGACGCCGCGCAGGTCACGCGGGAAGGCCTCCGGGTTGACGTTGCCGACGGCGGCCTGACCGGAGGTCATCTCGTGGTAGACGTCGAACAGGTGGCCGGAGGGGGTGTGGATCCGGAGGATCTCCCCGACCTCGAGCTCCTCGCCCTTGGAGATGCGCTCAGTGGTCGCACCGAACGCGTGGGCCTTGTTCTCGATGTCGGCCAGATCGTCCTCGTACTGGGCCTTGAAGCCGAACTTCACCAGGCCGACGCCACCCTCCTCGAGCACGACGGAGTGGTGGTCCCACTCGTCCCAGCCCTTGAGGTACACCTTGTTGTCGGTGGCGGCAACCTCGTCCAGACCCATCGTCTGGGTGTAGTGCTGACGGGCCTCGGCCAGGTCGGTGACCCGGACGTGGGTGTAGCCCATTCGCATGATCGCCATGAGGGAACTCCTTTGTTGTCGTGGCGGTTGTTGTCGTGGCGGTACTGAATCGGATGCTAGGTGGATGGACGGGATCCGGTGGCTGACGAGAGGTACGTCACACCGGGGTACTGATCCGCGGCGTTTTCGTCGGGACTTCCTTGGCGGACAGCATGTAGCGCATCAGGGGGTTGACCAGGCGCAGCGAGTTCTCCCGGAACTCGACGACCATGTCCTGCGTCGGCACCGCCCGGCAGGGCAGGCAGACACCGTGGGCGGCCTCCTCGGGGGTGACGACCTCGTCGGAGACCGGACGCTCGTAGGTGAACGATCCGTCGTGGACGTCGATCTTGCAGAAGCCGCAGCCCCCGCGCTTGCAGCCGATGCGCATCGCATATCCGGTGCGGTAGAAGGCGCCCATGATGGTCTCACCGTCACGCACCTCGACCACTTCCCCGGTCGGGTGCACAGTCACCTTCGTCATGGCGCTCCTTCGCGTCAGTGCCTCGGGCCGTCCGCGGGCGGCTCGTCGTGCGATACCCAGAACTTTCCTGCAGACGTGTGGCCCCCACCACATTCGTTCCTCGATGCGGAACGGGGTTCGCCCAGCTGGAACGTTACCCGCTGCGCCGCTGCGCCGGACCTAGGCGAATTCCCGGATCGCTTTCGGCAGTCTTGCCGGGTCCCAGTGCAACTCCCGAGTGGCGATGTCGAAGGCGTAGCGGTCGGTCATCCCGCCGATCCAGGTGATCGCGGCACGGACCGTCTCCGGCGAGTCCGCCGGGGCGTCCGGGGCTCCGGGCAGCCGCTCCGGCCGGTGCGAGTAGTGCTCGACCAGCGCCCGGAGCAGGTCGACGACCGCCCGGGACTGGGCCACCGACTCCGGTCGGGTGTAGATCCGTTCGTAGTTGAAGGACCGCAGCCCGGCCAGCGCGGCCGCTTCGTCGGGCCCCATGCCGACCTCCCCGTACGCCCCGACGGTCCGGACGACGGCCCGGACGAAGGTGCGGATCTGGGTCCGCCGGTCCCGGCCGCACCCCTCGGCCACCGCCTCCGGGAGCTCGTCCAGGGTGACGATGCCGGCCCGGGTGGCGTCCTCCAGGTCGTGGGCACAATAGGCGATCCGGTCGGCCCAGGAGACGATCTCCCCCTCGATGGTGGCCGGTGCCGGCCGGGACCAGGAGTGGTTGCGGATGCCGTCGGTGGTCTGGGCACACAGGTTGAGGTCGACGAGCGCGACGTCGGCGCCCCACGGGCCATGGTCATACCCTTCCGGCAGGTACGGATCGAAGGCGTCCTCCGAGGCGTGGCCGCCGGGGCCGTGTCCGCAGTCGTGGCCGAGCGCGATGGCCTCGGTCAGCGCCACGTTGGCTCCGACGCCGCGGGCGATCGACGACGCGACCTGCATCACCTCGAGGGCGTGGGTCAGCCGGGTCCGCTGGTGGTCGGTGGGGTGGACCACGACCTGGGTCTTGCCGGCCAGGCGGCGGAAGGCGGTGGCGTGCACGATGCGATCGCGGTCACGCTCGAAGCAGGTCCGCTCCGGGTCGGGCTCCTCCTCGCGGGGTCGGTCGCCGGCACCGTACGAGAACGCCGCCCCCGGCCGCAGGGTCGCTCGCTCAAGAGCCTCCCGGGCCTGTCGGCCGATCACCTCACCGGGGCCGATCGGCGCCGACGAATCAGCGTGCGCGCGGACGATCCGGTCCCCGTGGCGGTGTCCACCCATGGTGCGGGCCCACTGCCGGGCACGCGGCAGCGGGTCGGTCGTACTGTCAGACACGACCGGGTCGGTCGACAGGGCCGGATCTGCGGACACGTCATGGACGTCCATGCCCTCCATCCTGCCAGCAGCCCCTGACATCGGCCCCGAGCGAAGGACTCAGCCGCCGGAGACGCCGAGCTCCGCGGCGGACAGGTCCTCGCCGAGCCCGCAGGTGTCGGCCAGCCAGCCCTCCGGCATGGCGACGCGGTCCCGTGGCGACCCCTGCCGGCCCCGGGCCACCCCGACGGCGGTGTCCGGGAAGGCCACTGTCGGGTCGAGCCGACCCAGCAGATCGTCGAGCTCGGCGAACGAGGAGACCATCGCCAGACCGCGTCGGACATCACCCCCGACCGGGAAGCCCTTGAAGTACCAGGCGACATGCTTGCGCAGGTCGGTCAGGCCGCGCCGCTCCCCCATCAACCCGGCGAGCAGTTCACCGTGGCGACGGAACATCGCCGCGACCTCGCCGAGGGTCGGCAGGGTGCGGGTCGCCCGGCCGGCGAACGCGTCGGCGAGATCACGGAACAGCCAGGGCCGGCCGAGGCAGCCGCGGCCGATCTCGACCCCGGCGACCCCGGTCTGCCGGACCATCTCCAGGGCGTCGGCAGCCTCCCAGATGTCCCCGTTGCCGAGCACCGGGATCGAGACGTGCCCGACGAGCTCGGCCATCGCGTCCCGGTCGGCGTCGGAGGAGTAGGCCTGGGCGACCGTACGCCCGTGCAGGCAGATCGCGGCGATCCCGGCGTCCTCGGCGATCCGACCGGCGTCCAGGAAGTACCGGTGGTCGTCGTCGATGCCGACCCGGGTCTTCATCGTCACCGGGACACCGTGGCGGTCGGCGGCCCGCACGGTCGACCGGAGGATCTCGCCGAGCAGATCACGCTTCCAGGGCAGCACCCCGCCGCCGCCCTTCCGGGTGACCTTGGGCACCGGGCAGCCGAAGTTGAGGTCGACATGGTCCACCCCGAACTCGGCACAGAGGATCTCCGTCGCGGCTCCCATCACCGCCGGGTCGACGCCGTAGAGCTGCACCGACCGGACCTTCTCGGCGGGCGAGAACGCCAGCATCTCCAGCGACTTGCGGTCGCGCTCGACCAGGCCGCGGGAGGTGATCATCTCGCAGACGTACAGGCCGGCGCCCTGCTCGGCGCACAGCTCCCGGAAGGCGGCATTGGTCACCCCGGCCATCGGTGCGAGCACGACCGGGGTGTCGACGACCACCGCGTCCGGCCGGGACGGAGCCGAAAGGGCCAGCGGGGCGGGCACGCCGAGCGGGGCGGGCGGAGCGGTCAGGAGCACCGGGCGATTGTACGCGGAGTGCCCACGCCCCCGACAGTCGCGACGTGACAGGATGGCACCATGACCCCCCGCGCAGTCGTCTTCGACATGGACGGTGTCCTCACCGACACCGAGAGCGTCTGGGACGAGGTGCGCCGCGGCCTGGCGGCTGAAGAGGGCCTGCCCTGGCCGGCCGGGGCCACCCGGGCGATGATGGGGATGAGCACCCAGGAGTGGAGTGGCTACCTGGTCGGCACGGTGGGCCTGAGCGGCACCGCCGAGGAGGCCGCCCGCCGCACGATCGACGCGCTGGCACAGCGCTACGCGGTGGACCTGCCGGCTCTGCCGGGCGCCGTCGACGCGGTCCGGCGACTCGCCGCACGGTGGCCGCTGGGGCTCGCGTCCTCCTCGCCCCGGCGGCTGATCGACGTCAGCCTGACCATCCTGGGGATCGCTGCGGAGTTCCGGGTCACCGTCTCGACCGAGGAGGTGGGCCGGGGCAAGCCGGCCCCGGACGGCTACCTGCGTGCCTGCGAGCTGCTCGGTGCCGATCCCGCGCAGTGCGTGGCGATCGAGGACTCCAGCAACGGCCTGCGCGCCGCCGCAGCCGCGGGGATGGCGGTGATCGCGGTGCCCCGGCCCGACTTCCCGCCCGCGCCGGGCGCCCTGGAGCTGGCCGACGCCGTGGTCCCCCACCTCGACGATGTCACCCTCGACCTGGTGGAGGGGCTGCGCTGATGGCCACCCCGGAGTTCATCCTGCGCCAGCGGGCGAAGCTCGGCCACGAACTGCTGTGGCTGTCCGGCTGCACGGCCGTCGTGCTCCGCGACGGGTCGCGGGGCCCCGAGACCCTGCTGGTCCGGCGGGCCGACAACAGCATGTGGACGCCCGTCGCCGGCATCATCGATCCCGGCGAGGAACCGTACGCCGCGGCGGTCCGGGAGGTGCACGAGGAAGCGGGGGTGGTGGCCGAGGTCGAGCGGCTGGCCTGGGTCACCGTGACCGATGTGGTCACCTACGAGAACGGCGACCAGACCCAGTACATCGACCACATCTTCCGGTGCCGCTGGCTGTCCGGTGAACCACGCCCGGACCTGGAGGAGACCACCGAGGCACGGTTCTTCCCGATCGACCGGCTGCCACCGATGGACCCGGTGCACACGAGCCGGGTCCGGGTGGTCCTGGAGGACCGACCCGAGACCCGGCTCGGACCGTACGTCGCCTGACCGGCACGGCCTGACGCCGACACATGGTCCGAACCGCACCGCCCGCACCGCACCGCCTGAACGACACGACCTGAGCCGTACGCGGCCCGACCGGCCCGGAGAAGAGACCAGTCCTCTGCCCGGGGGAAGAGGTCAGGCCTCGGCGCTGGACCAGTCGGCGGCCAGGGCACGGACCCGGGCGACCCGGGCGAGGATCGCCTCGGTGTCGGTGGGATCGGAGACCAGGCCGACGAGCATCGCGGTCAGCGGCGCTCCGGGACGGCTGGGCCCGTGCGCCACCTCCGCGATCATGTCGAGCATCGGCGTACGGATCCGGTCGAGCACCTCCGGGGCGATGCCCAGCTCAGCGACCACCGTGTCCAGCCATTCACCCATCCGGCGCATCTTCTCCGCCTCGGCATCGGGATCCGACGACTTGGCCATCCCAGTCCTCCCTCGCGCAGTGCCGGCCCGCAGGGCTCAGCAGCCGATGAGCTTGCCGGCCAGGTACGACTCGACCTGGGCGATCGCGACCCGCTCCTGGGTCATTGTGTCACGCTCGCGCACGGTGACGGCCTGGTCCTGGAGGGTGTCGAAGTCGACGGTCACGCAGTACGGGGTGCCGATCTCGTCCTGACGACGGTAGCGCTTGCCGATCGCCTGTGCGTCGTCGAAGTCCACGTTCCAGTGCTTGCGCAGCTGCGCCGCCAGCTCCTTGGCCTTCGGGGTGAGGTCCTCGTTGCGCGACAGCGGCAGCACCGCGGCCTTCACCGGCGCGAGGCGCGGGTCGAGCTTCAGCACCGTACGCTTGTCGACGCCACCCTTGGCATTGGGCGCCTCGTCCTCGACGTACGCGTCGGTGAGGAAGGCCATCAGCGAGCGGGTCAGGCCGGCCGCCGGCTCGATGACGTACGGCGTGTAGTGCTCACCCTTGGCCTGGTCGAAGTACTCCAGGACGGTGCCGGAGTGCTCGGAGTGGGTGCCCAGGTCGAAGTCGGTGCGGTTGGCCACGCCCTCCAGCTCGCCCCAGTCGGAGCCCTGGAAACCGAACCGGTACTCGATGTCGACGGTGCGCTTCGAGTAGTGGGAGAGCTTCTCCTTGGGGTGCTCGTAGAACCGCAGGTTGGCCGGGTCGATGCCGAGCTCGACGTACCACTGGTGGCGGTTGTCGATCCAGTACTGGTGCCACTCCTCGTCGGTCCCCGGCTCGACGAAGAACTCCATCTCCATCTGCTCGAACTCGCGGGTGCGGAAGATGAAGTTGCCGGGGGTGATCTCGTTGCGGACGGACTTGCCCACCTGGCCGATACCGAACGGCGGCTTCTTGCGCGCCGCGGTCATCACGTTCTTGAAGGTGACGAAGATGCCCTGGGCGGTCTCGGGGCGCAGGTAGTGCAGGCCGGACTCATCCTCGACCGGGCCGAGATAGGTCTTCAGCATCATGTTGAAGTCCCGCGGCTCGGTCCACTGGCCCTTGACCCCGCAGTTGGGGCAGTTGACCTCGGACAGTGCCACCTGGTCGGGATCGGCGACGTCATGCTTGGCGGCGTAGTCCTCCTGCAGGTGGTCGGCCCGCAGCCGCTTGTGGCAGGAGAGGCACTCGGTGAGCGGGTCGGTGAACACCCCCACGTGACCGGAGGCCACCCAGACCTCACGGGGCAGGATGATCGAAGAGTCCAGGCCGACGATGTCCTCGCGCCCGGTGACCATCCACTTCCACCACTGGCGCTTGATGTTCTCCTTCAGCTCGACGCCGTAGGGTCCGTAGTCCCAGGCCGACCTCGTGCCACCGTAGATCTCGCCGCTGGGGAAAACGAAGCCGCGCCGCTTGGCGAGGGAAATGACATTGTCGAGCTTGCTCGGGGCCACGTGTTTTCACTCCGTCTGTCTGTCCGGGGGCATCCGGCTGATGCCACCGGCGGCCAGCCTAGCCGACCACCCCCGCCACAGCGTCAGACGGTGCCCCGGGGGACGTTGTCCCCCAGCTCGTCGGCCGGCAGGTAGGCACTCGGCTCGTCCAGGGCGTACGCCATCACCGGCATCAGCGCATACGTGGCGACCGCGCCGCCGATCGCCCGCCGGTAGCTGAGCGGGTCGTCCCACCGGGTCACCAGGGCCCAGAGCAGGGGGTCGTCGAGGTTGCGGACCAGGTCGACGCCGGCCACCCCGGGGCGGGCCCGGAAGTGGTCGACGGCCACGTCGGCGGCCGCGGCGAACTCCGCCGTACGATCCGCGGGGACCCGGAAGCGATGGATCACCAGCACGGGAAGCAGACTACCCCGGCCACCTGCTGCCTCGACCACCCGATATTGACATTCATTCCCATCTTGTTGAGAATGATTTTCATGAACGGTTCACGTGTCCTCGCCGGTGTCTCCGCCCTGGCCGCCGTCGCTCTGCTGGGCGCCTGTGCTGGTTCCCCCTCGTCCGCCCCGTCGTCCGGGCCGAAGCGGGTCGTCGCCGCGATCTATCCGTACGAGTGGCTGGCCCGCCAGATCGGTGGCGATCGCGTCACGGTGGAGGGCCTGCTGCCACCCGGCGGCGAGGCGCACGACCTCGAGCTGACCCCCCAGCAGGTCGCCGATGTGACGACCCGGGGCGACCTGATCATCTACGAGTCCGCCTTCCAGGCCGCCGTCGACAACGCGGTCGGTCAGGGCACCCGGGGCCGGGCCCTGGACACCCGCACCCTGGTGCAGAACCTCGACACCACCGAGACGGCCGCCGGCCACGACCTCGAGACTCCCACCTCCGCCCACGACCACGCGGCCGACCCGCACGTGTGGCTCGATCCCACCAACATGGTCACCATGGCGACGGCGGTCCGCGACGAGCTGGTCGCCCTCGACCCCGCGGGCACCGACAGCTACCGGGCGAACACCGACACGGTCACCGCTGAGCTCAAGGCCCTGGACGGCGACTACTCCGCCGGCCTGGCCACCTGCGAGCGCCGCGGGTTCGTCACCTCCCACGAGGCGTTCGGCTACCTGGCCCAGCGCTACAACCTGCAGCAGATCTCCATCCGCGGCCTGGACGCGACGGTCGAGCCGACCGCTGCCCGGATCGCCGAGGTGCAGGACCTGGCCAAGCGCGAGGGGATCACCACGATCTTCTACGAGACCGCCGTCTCCCCCGCGGTCTCCCGGTCCATCGCCCAGGATGTCGGCCTGCGGACCGACGTCCTCGACCCGCTCGAGGCCAGGCCGACGGACACCTCGCGCGGCGCCGACTACCTTGGGGTGATGCGCGCGAACCTGCAGTCCCTCCGGACCGCCAACGGATGCCGGTGATGCCCGGGAGCCCGACGCCGCCCGGCACCGATGCAGCAGTGGTCAGCCTGCGCGACGTCTCGGTCACCCTGGGCGGACTGCCCATCGTCCGTGGCGTCTCGGCCGACATCGGCCCGGGTGAGTTCGTCGCCCTGCTGGGCGCCAACGGATCGGGCAAGACCACCCTGCTGCGGGCCGTCCTGCGGCTGGTCCCGCACCAGCGCGGCCGGATCGAGCTGTTCGGCGTGCCGCAGCACGAGTTCCACGACTGGCGCCGGATCGGCTACGTCCCCCAGCACGTCGATCCGGGGCTGCTCACCGCGACCGTACGCGAGATCGTCGCCGCCGGGCGGCTGCCGCTGCGACGTCCGTTCATGCCGCCGCGCCGGGCCGACCGGGAAGCGGTCGACCGGGCCATCCGCGAGGTGGGACTGACGGCGAAGGCCGGCACCCAGCTGGCGCACCTCTCCGGTGGGCAACGGCGCCGGGCGCTGATCGCCCGGGCGCTGGCCACCGACCCGGAGCTGCTGGTGATGGACGAGCCGTTGGCCGGGGTCGACGTGGCCACCCAGCAGTCGCTGGCCGACCTGCTGCGTACGCTCACCGCCGACCGCCGACTCACCGTCCTGGTCGTGCTGCACGAGCACGGTCCGTTCGCCGACCTGGTCCGGCGCAGTCTGCTGCTGCAGGACGGCCGACTGGTGTTCGACGGAGTGGGCTTCGACCCCGACCTCCCGCACGAGCACCACCTGCCGCCGGAGCACGTCTCCTCCCACAACGACTGGGTGCCGGCGTACCCGTCCTTCCCCGAGCCCGAACAGGAGGACGCATGACGACGATCCTCAGCTACCCGTTCATGGTGCGCGCCCTGATCGGGGCGCTGCTCACCGGCCTGATCGCGCCGACGATCGGCATCTACATCGTCCAGAAGCGGCTCAGCCTGCTGGGCGACGGCCTGGGTCACGTGGCCCTCGCCGGGGTCGGCCTGGCGTTGCTCACCGGCACCTCTCCGCTGCCGGTGGCGATCACCGTGGCGATTCTCGGTGCCGTGCTGATCGAGTACCTGCGCCAGCACCAGCGCGCCTCGGGCGACGTCGGGCTGGCGATCCTGTTCTACGGCGGTCTGGCCGGCGGTGTCTTCATGTCCGGCCTGGCCGGCGCCGGCGGCCTGAACCAGTACCTCTTCGGGTCGATCACCACGATCAGCGACGGCGACCTGCTGATGATCGTGGTGCTCACCGTCGTCGCCCTGGTGGTGTCGGTCGGGCTGGCCGACCGGCTGTTCGCGGTGGCGACCGACGAGGAGTACGCCCGCACCCTGGGCCTGCCGATCCGGTTCTACAACTACCTCACCGTCATCCTTGCGGCGGTGGCGATCTCGCTGTCGATGCGGACCGTCGGCCTGCTGCTGGTCAGCGCCCTGATGGTGGTGCCGATCGCGGCGAGCCGCAACCTGGTCACCGGCTTCTGGCTGACGATGGTGCTGGGGATGGCCATCGGGGTGCTCTCCGCGACCGGCGGCATCGTCGGCTCGTTCTACTGGAACGCCCCGCCCGGGGCACTGATCGTGCTGATCGCGATCGCGGTCTTCATCGTCTCGCTGCCGATCGGCGGCGCGCTGACCCGGCGGCGCCACGCCGACCGCGCCGTCCCGGTCGTCGACGAGATCGTCCCGGCGCCGCACGACCACGCGGAGGGCCACGCCCACGTCCACGGCGGACCCGACTGCCACCACCCCGCGGTGCGTCACGGCGACCATGTCGACTACGTGCACGACGGCCACCGCCACGCGATGCACGGCGACCACTACGACGAACACTGAGCGCACGACGAACACTGAGCGCACGACGGACATCGAGCGCCACGACAGCGAGCGCCACGAACAACGGGACAGGAGGTGGCGGGATGACCGTGGGCCAGCGGACGACCCGGCAGCGTGAGGCGGTGCGCCGGGCGATGGACGAGGCCGAGGAGTTCCGGACCGCGCAGCAGGTGCACGACCTGCTGCGCGAGCGGGGCGACCAGGTCGGGCTGACGACGGTCTACCGGGCGCTGCAGGCGATGGCCGACGCCGGGGAGATCGACGCCCTGCGCACCGCTGACGGGGAACTCGCCTACCGTCGCTGCGTCACCGAGCACCACCACCACCATCTGGTCTGCACCCGGTGCGGGCGCACGGTCGAGATCGAGGACCCCGACGTGCACTCCTGGACCCAGCGGGTGGGGGCCCAGCACGGCTTCCACGACGTCCGCCACGATCTGGAGATCTACGGCGTCTGTGCGCAGTGCTGGGCCGCCCGCCCCTGAGTCACCTCCCGGTGCGACGCACTCACTCGTCGATCAGGATCACCCACAGGTGCCGCGGGCCGTGCACGCCCTCGACCCGGCTCAGCTCGATGTCGGAGGTGGCCGACGGCCCACTGATCCAGGTCAGCGGGCTGCCGGCGCGTACCGAGTCGGCCAGCCGGGTGACCGCCTCGGGCACGTCGGACACCACGTCAGCGGCCCGGACCAGGCAGATGTGCCGGTCGGGCACCAAGGAGAGCGCGCGACGCCCCTGGCCCGGGCCGTGGTCGAGCACGATGGTGCCCGTCTCGGCGATGCCGACCGAGCTGGCGGTGACCACGGCATCGGTGGCATCGAGGTCCGCAGCGGTCAGCGACCCGTCGTCGACGCGGACGGACAGGTCCGCGGCCATCTCGAGGGCCCGGCGCAGCTGTTCGTCGGCGCCGGCCGGCAGCACGACCGTACGGGCCCCCGTCCCGGTCAGGCCGCGGACGACCTGGCCGGGCACCTGGGCGGCGGAACAGCGCACCACCGTCGCCTTGTAGTCAGTGACGGTCTCTTCGAAGCGGTCGACCACGTCGGTCATCGGGGTCGGCGCTCCGTACGCCCAGGCGACCGGCCAGTCCGGCTCGGTCACGTCGGTCAGCGAGGCCCGCACCCGGGCCAGGACGTCCTCACGCGCGCTCATCATGATTCTCCTTCCACCACTGGCGGAACGTCTGGGCAGGGACCATCGGGACGTCGCGGTTCTGGGTCCACCGCGACAGCGGCCCGGGCAGCGGGCCGATCGTCCTGATCGGGAGCAGCTTGCCGGCCAGCGAGCTGGCGGCACCGGCCGCCTCGAGGTGCTTGTGGTCGGCCATCACCCAGCTGGCGGCCTTCATCATGGCCGGCTCGAACTGGTTGAGCTGGTGGCGCTTCTTCTCCTCCACCACCCGGTGCCGCTCGTGGACGAGCAGGTCGGCGATCGGGATCTTCACCGGGCACACCTCTGTGCAGGCACCGCACAGCGACGAGGCGAACGGCAGCGACTTGTCGATCGGGTTGTCCACCCCGCGCAGCTGCGGGTTGAGGATCGCCCCGATCGGGCCGGGGTAGACCGAACCGTACGCGTGGCCGCCGACCCGCTCGTACACCGGGCAGATGTTGAGGCAGGCCGAGCAACGGATGCAGCGCAGCGCCTCGCGGCCCTTGGGGTCGGCCAGCGCATTGGTGCGGCCGTTGTCGAGCAGGATGACGTGCACGTTCTGGGGCCCGTCGCCGGGCGTCGGCCCGGACCACATCGAGGTGTACGGGTTCATCCGCTCCCCGGTCGAGGAGCGCGGCAACAGGCACAGGAAGACCTCGAGGTCCGCCACGGTCGGCAGCACCTTCTCGATGCCCACCACCGAGATCAGCGTCTCGGGGAGGGTGAGGTTCATCCGGCCGTTGCCCTCGGACTCGACGACCACCAGGGTGCCGGTCTCGGCGACGGCGAAGTTGGCCCCGGAGATGGCGACCTTGGTGCGGAGGAACTTGTTGCGCAGGTGCGTACGGGCCGCGCCGGCCAGTTCCACCGGCTGCTCGGACAGCCCCTCGGGAGCCGGCGTGCCGTACACGCCCATCTCCTCGCGGAAGATCTCGCGGATCTCGCCGCGGTTGCGGTGGATGGCGGGGACGAGGATGTGGCTCGGGAAGTCGTGGCCGAGCTGGACGATCAGCTCGGCGAGGTCGGTCTCCCAGGCGGCGATCCCGGCCTCCTCGAGCGCCTCGTTCATGCCGATCTCCTGGGTGACCATGGACTTCACCTTGGTCACCTCGCGCTCCCCCGTCGCCCTGACCAGGTCGACGATGATGCGGTTGGCGTCGGCGGCGTCCCGGGCCCAGTGCACGGTGGCGCCGGCCTTCGTCAGGGATGCCTCGAGGGTCTCCAGGTGCTGGTCGAGGTGGCGCAGGGTGCGGTTCTTGATCGCCTCGCCGGCGGAGCGCAGGTCCTGCCAGTTCTCCACTTCGGCGACGACCCGGGCCCGCTTGGCCCGGATGGTGCCGGTGGCATGGCGCAGGTTGGCCCGCTGGACCTGGTTCTCCAGGCCCTTCACGGCGGCCTCGGGGAACGGCAGTGCCGGGCGGGTGGTCCATTCCGGCGGTGCGGGGGTGAGCCGTCCGTCCTTGTCGCGGCGCGGCTGCTCGGTGGCGGTCACTTGCCGTCGCCTCCTTCGGTGTGGGCGAGGATCTCGGCCAGGTGGATCGGCTTCACGCCGCCGCGGTTGCGGTGGATGACGCCGGAGATGTTGAGGGCGCACAGGTTGTCGCCGGTGACGAGATACTCGGCGCCGGTGTCCATCACGTGGCGGGCCTTGTCGTTGACCATCGCCCGGGACACGTCGGGGTTCTTCAGCGAGAAGGTGCCGCCGAAGCCGCAGCACTGCTCGGCGAACTCCAGCTCGATCAGCTGCAGACCCCGGACGGCCCGCAACAGTTGCAGCGGGGCGTCACCGACCTTGGCGACCCGGACCGAGTGACAGGTCGGGTGGTAGGTCACCCGGTGCGGGAAGTAGGCACCCACATCGGTCACGCCGAGGACGTTGACCAGGAACTCGGAGATGTCGAAGGTCCGCGAGGCGACATCGGCGGCCTGGCCGGCCAGCCGGTGGTCCCCGGCCTCCTCCGCGAGCATCGCGTGCTGGTGACGTACGGCGCCGACGCAGGACCCGGACGGTCCGACGATGTACTCGTAGTCCGAGAACGCCTTGACGTACGTCTTCACGCTCGGCAGGGCCTCAGGGTAGTAGCCGGTGTTGGTGAACACCTGGCCGCAGCAGGTCTGTTCCTCGGGGAACACGACCGTGCAGCCGAGTCGCTCGAGGAGACTCACCACCGCCTTGGGCGTGTCGGGAAACATCACGTCGTTGGCGCAGGTGGCGAACAACGCCACCGTCTTCCCGGAACCGGGAAGGCCAACGGAGGATGGGGACGTCATTGTCTCTCCTTCAGCAGGGGATGGGGGTTGGGGAGGAAATCAGGCGGGGAGCAGCCAGCCGAGGACCGGCGTCGACATCAGGCCGACCAGGACGCAGAGGAAGGCCAGCAGGCCGAAGCTCCAGCCGACGATCCGGCGCAGGATGAGGGACTCCTGGCCGATCAGGCCGACCGAGGTGGCGGCGATCGCGAGGTTCTGCGGGCTGATCATCTTGCCGAGGACACCGCCGGAGGCGTTCGCCGAGACGGTGAGGTACGGGTCGAGGCCGATCTGCTTGCCGACGGTGGCCTGGAGTCCGCTGAACAGCGCGTTCGCGGTGGTGTCGGAGCCGGTGACGTAGGTGCCGATCCAGCCGAGGATCGGCGAGAGGAAGGCGAACAGGGCACCGGTGCCGGCGATCCAGGTGCCGATCGTGACGGTCTGGCCGGAGAAGTCCATCACGTACGCCAGGGCGACGACCGAGGCGATGGTGAGGGCGGTGAACCGGAGCTTGTGGGCGTTGCGGCCCAGCGAGCCGACCATCGCCCGGGGGTGCACCCGGTAGATCACCGAGGTGATGATCGCGATGACGGCCAGCAGGGTGCCGGGCGAGGACAGCAGGGCGAGCTTGAAGGTGGTGCGGGTGACCTTGTGGCCGGCGGCGTCCATGATGTTGCCGGACAGTCCGGGCCAGCCGAACTTGATGTCGGTGGCGGCCAGCCCGTGCTGGATCGCCGGGATCAGGTTGACGATCGAGAACAGCGCGACGACGAGGATGTACGGCAGCAGCGCCATGGTGATCCGGCCGGCGGTCAGGCTCTTCGGGTCGGCCGGGGTGTGGGCGTCGCGGTCCAGGCTCGACTCGGGCTCACCGTGCATCAGCCGGGAGATCCGGTCCCGGGCCTCGGCGGAGCCGGTGGGCTTCCAGAACCGCATCAGCACCACGCCGGCGGCGATGCCCAGCAGGGACGCGATGACGTCGGTGAGCTCGACCGACACGTACGTCGAGGTGACCCACTTGGCCACGGAGAACACCCCGCCGATGACCAGCGCGGCCGGCCAGACCTCTTTCAGGCCCTTGCGGCCGTCGATCAGCAGCAGCATCAGGAACGGCACGATGAAGGCGAGGATGGCGGTCTGGCGGCCGACGAAGGCACCGATCCGGTTGTAGTCCAGTCCGGACACGTTGCCGGCCATGATGATCGGGGTGGCGATGGCGCCGAACGCGACCGGGGCGGTGTTGGCGAGCAGCACGGTGAGGGCCGAGCGCAGCGGGGAGTATCCGATCGCCACCAGCATCACCGAGGTGATCGCGACCGGGGCGCCGAAGCCGGCGAGGGCCTCCAGCAGGCCGCCGAAGCAGAACGCCACCAGGATGCCGAGCACGCGCGGATCGTCGGTGATCAGCGAGAACGTCGAGCGCAGGTCCTCGAACCGGCCGCTGACCACGGTGATGTCGTACATCCAGATGGCCGCGAGCAGGATCCAGGTGATCGGGAAGATGCCGAAGGCAGCGCCCTGCAGGGCCGACAGACCGGCCATGCCGACCGGCATCCGGAAGGCGAGGACGGCCACCAGCAACGCGGCGAGCAAGGAGGCGAGACCGGCCAGGTACGCCTTCCACTTCAGCACACCGAGCGTGATGAGCATCACCAGAATGGGGACCAGCGCCACCAGTGCGGAGGCCGTGACGCTGCCCAATGGGTCGAGCGTCGGCTGGAAGGTAGTCATCGGGAACACCTTTGTCCTCTGTCTTCTACGATCGGCTGTCTTCTACGATCATCCGGAAGTCAGCAATGGTCTGACCAACAGCGATAGAGTAATCATTGGTCAGACCAATGGTCAAGAGTGTCCGATTAGACTGATCCGGTGACCCTATCGGAAGGCAGTGACATGACCGCAGGCAGCCGCGCCTACGAAGTCGTCCTCTCCCACGTCGAGGAGGCGATCCTCGACGGATCGCTGGTGATCGGCCAGCAACTGCCCCCCGAGCGGGACCTCGCACTCCAGCTCGGCGTCAGCCGCGCCGCGGTGCGGGAGGCGATCCACGCACTGGTCGCCCAGGGCGTGCTCACCGCCTCGGTCGGCCCCCGTGGCGGGACCCGGGTCGCTGCCCTTCGCACCGAGGCACTCAAGAAGGTGCTGCGGCTCCAGGTGGCCCTCGCGGACTTCCCGGTGGAGGACGTCACCGAGGTCCGGATCGCCCTGGAACGGACCACGATCATGGCTGCCTGCCATGACATCACCGACGAGGACCTCACCGAGTTGCGGGGGATCCTCGATCAGATGGCGACCACCGAGGACCCCGACGTCTTCAACGACCTGGACACCAAGTACCACGTGGCGATCGCGAACACCGGCCACAACACCCTCGCCACCGACATGACGATCGCCATCCGCGAGTCGCTCCGCCGCCCGATCGTGACGGCCGAGAAGCGCATGGACGACTGGCCCAGCTTCCGGCACAGTGCGATGACCGCCCACGAGGCGGTCTACGCAGCGCTCGCCGCTCGCGACCCCGAGCAGGCCGCCGCGGAGATGGAGGCCCACATCCGGGCCGCGTACGCGATCCTGCCGATCGACGAGGCCACCGCACGGGCCGCTGCGGCCCGGGCGGCACAGTCGGTGGTTCCTGGTCCGGCCGACCCGGTCGGTCGCTGAAGCGGTCCCCGACCGCATCGTTCCCGGGCTACCACATCGTTCCCCCCGGCTACCGCATCGGTCCCCGGACTACCGCTCGACCAGGGAGAGGGACCGCAGTCCGCGCTCCATGTGCCAGTTGACGAACGCCGCGGTGAGGCCACTCGCCTCCCGCTGGACGGTTGCCTCCACGGCACTGGTGGCCGCCCAGTCCCCCACCAACAGGGCACTGAGCAGGTCGAGCGTCGCCACCTGGGGGTGCGCGCTGGCCGGCGGCCGGCAGAAGCGGCACACCACTCCGCCCGCCGCCGGTGAGAAGGCGGTGTGCGGCCCGGGGGCTCCGCAGGAGGCGCAGTCGGTGAAGGTCGGGGCATAGCCGGCGACGGCCATCGAGCGCAGCAGGTAGGAGTCGAGCACCATCGCGGCGGGCCGGGGGCCGTCGCTGGTGCCGCGCACCAGCACCGCCAGGGCACCGACGAGC
The DNA here is from genome assembly GCF_034933565.1 of Raineyella sp. NCBI lineage: Bacteria > Bacillati > Actinomycetota > Actinomycetes > Propionibacteriales > Propionibacteriaceae > Raineyella > Raineyella sp. The sequence continues at coordinate 30,374 of NZ_JAYFNG010000013.1, read as the reverse complement.
AGCCGGTACTGCTGGAGGGCCGGCTGGTGTTCCTCGCCGACCAGTTTGTCGGCGGTCTCCACCATCGCCTCACCCGCCGTCCAGGCCGGGTAGTCGCAGGCCAGCCGGGCACCGTACGCCTGGATCGTCTCGACCTGGTCGACGTAGTGCAGGTTGCGCCCGGTCGCGAGCTGCAGGTCGACGTGGCTGAACGGCTCGAGCCGAGCGCCGAACCTGGACCCGGTGCGCCGCACGCCGCGGGCCACCGCACGGACCTTGCCGTGGGCGCGGGTCAGCAGCGTGATGATGCGGTCGGCCTCGCCGAGCTTGTGCGTCCGCAGCACCACGGCTTGGTCGCGGTAGGTCGGCACGCGCTCAGTCTAGGCGTCTCCCGCGGCCGGGCCGGGGTGCGCCCCATTAGGCTGGTCCCATGTCGCCCAGCACGCCGGTCCCGCCCCCGCCGCACCCCTCCGGGGCCCGTCCGCCGCAGATCCCGGCCGGCAAGGTGCCCCGACACGTGGCGATCGTGATGGACGGCAACGGGCGTTGGGCCAAGGAGCGCGGCCTGAAGCGGATCGAGGGGCACGCCCGGGGCGAGGCGGTGCTGATGGACGTGCTCGCCGGTGCGATCGAGATCGGTGTGAAGTACGTCTCCGCGTACGCCTTCTCGACCGAGAACTGGAAGCGCTCCCCCGATGAGGTCCGCTGGCTGATGGGGTTCAACCGCAACGTCATCGGCCGGCGTCGCGACGAGCTCGGCGCGATGGGCGTACGGATCCGCTGGGCCGGTCGCCGGCCGCGGCTGTGGCGGTCGGTGATCCGGGAGCTGGAGACCGCCGAGGAACGGACCCGCGACAACGACACCCTGACACTGCAGTTCTGCATGAACTACGGCGGGCGGGCCGAGATCGTCGACGCCGCCCGTCAGATCGCCCGGCTGGCCCGGGACGGCAGGCTGCGTCCCGAGGACATCACCGAGTCGTCGTTCCACCGGTTCCTGGACGAGCCGGACATCCCCGACGTCGACCTGTTCATCCGCTCCTCGGGCGAGCAGCGCACGTCGAACTTCCTGGTCTGGCAGTCCGCGTACGCGGAGATGGTCTTCCTCGACACGCTGTGGCCCGACTTCGACCGGCGCGACCTGTGGGCCGCGATCGAGTCGTACGCCGGCCGGGACCGCCGGATGGGTGGTGCGGTGCCGAACCTCGAGGGCCACACCGAAGCGGCCGACGTGCACCGACCCAACGCCCTGCACGTCACGAAGACCCCGTACGAACTGGCCGAGCCGGTGGCCCCGGGGGTCCGTACGGACGTCATCCCCGACGAGGAGGAGGCAGAGCCGGACGACGGGGCCCTCGCCTGACCGAGGATCCCACCAGGTCGGGATCCGGCCCCGGCCGAGGTGTCCATCCGACCGGGACTCTCGCCCGACAGGAATGCCCGCCCGACAGGAATGCCCGCCCGAGGATCCCTCTCCCAGGCCGGGACCCCGCCGACCGGCCTCCGGTCAGTGCACCTGACCGAAGAGCAGGCCGCGGACGTACGCGGCCTGGCCGGCGTGCTGGGCGGCGTCGTCGACGACGCTGACCAGCCGGACGCCGCGGGTCACCGGCGGGTCCCACCGCTCGTCGACGATCTCGTCGAGCGTTGCGGGTGTCACCGACGCCAGATAGGCCTTGGTGGCCTCGACCGTGGCGTCCAGGTAGCCGGTCAGCAGTGAGGTGTCGTCGACGATGACCTTGCCGACGGCCTCGGTGTCGTGGCCGTAGCCCATCGACCGGGCCGGCAGGTCGAGACCGAACCGCTCGTACCAACCCTGTCCGGTCCAGACCTGCGGTGTGCCGCCCAGTGGTGCGATCTGGACATCCTGTTCACGCGCGATGTGCCACACCAGCCAGGTGATCGAGTTGTGGTCGCCACCCGGGCGTCGGTTCGCCTGGTCGGCGGTCAACCCGCGCAATACCGCGTGACAGACCTCCCGGCTGCGTTCGATTGCATCTGTCAGCAGGTCATTGACATCCATGGACGTGAGACTAACGCGCGCGGGTGGGTGATCCGGATCATACGCAATTTGAACGGGCCACCCGTATCAATCGATTAGGGTTCCCGCATCCCTAACGAAGGAGATCACCCCCATGCTGTCGGACACCTCCCGCCCGATCATCGCGGCCACCGCACCGGTCGTCGCCGAGCGCATTCCCTTCATCACCCCGGAGTTCTACCGCCGGATGTTCGGGGCGCGTCCCGACCTGCTGGACGGCATGTTCAGCCGCTCCAACCAGATCACCGGTGAGCAGCCCAAGGCGCTGGCCGGCTCGATCGTCGCTTTCGCGACCTGGCTGCTGCAGCACCCGGACTCCTACCCGGAGACGGTGCTGTCGCGGATCGCACACAAGCACGCTTCGCTGGGGCTGCAGGAGGACGAGTACCCGACCGTCTACGAGCACCTCTTCGGCGCCATTGCCGCCGACCTCGGTGACGCCGCCACCCCCGAGGTGGTCGAGGCCTGGACCGAGGTCTACTGGCTGATGGCCCACGCGCTGATCAACATGGAGAAGAACCTCTACGCCTCGCAGCCCAACGACAAGCCGTTCGCGCCGTGGCGGGTCACCGGCAAGGAGATCTCCGGCGGGGACGTCGCGGTGATCAGCTTCGAGCCGGCCGACGACACCGCGGTGTCCGACGCCCGCCCGGGCCAGTACGTCTCCATCCTGGTCCCGACCCCCGACGGGATCCGCCAGCCGCGACAGTTCACCCTGATCCCCTCCCCCGCCGGCACTCGGCGGATCGCCGTCAAGCTCGACCCGGCGGGCGAGGTGACCCCGCTGATCCACGAGAAGCTCTCGATCGGCGACGTCTACCAGCTGTCCAACCCGTACGGCGACCTCGTCCTGCGCGACACCCAGGTGCCGCTGGTGCTCGCCTCCGCCGGCATCGGCGTCACCCCGGTGCTCTCGCTGCTCGAGGCACTGGTCCAGCGCGGGTCCGAGCGAGAGGTCGTCGTCCTGCACGCCGACCGCTCCTCGGCCAGCTGGCCGCTCGCCGAGGAGATGAAGAAGCTCGTCGCGCAGCTGCCGAACGCCCGGATCGAGACCTGGTTCGAGGAGGGCACCGATGGTGACCACCAGGGCCTCATGGACGTCTCCGGTGTGGGGATCCCGGCCGACGCCAACGTGGTGATGTGTGGCCCGCTCCCGTTCCTGAAGGCCGTCCGCTCGCAGGTCATCGCCTCCGGGCATCCGGCGGAGAAGGTCTTCTACGAGATCTTCGGTCCTGACCTGTGGCTGGTCCAGGGCACCGAGTCCTGATCACGGCCGGACCGTTCCGGCCCTGACCGTCCGGCTCGGACCGGGGCATCTCGTCCGGACCGGCCGGCTCGGCCGGGTCCGGAACGCCACGAAGCCCTGCTTCTCCTCGTGGGAGGCAGGGCTTCGTGTTCCGGGCGGGGTCAGGTGTGGCGACGGCCCGGGGTCCGGGGGTGCGGTGCCGTCAGCGGATGGCCCGGTTGACCGCGTGGGTGACCGCCTGCAGGGAGGCGGTGATGATGTTCTCGTGGATGCCGACGCCCCACATGATCCGGGCGTCGTCACCGTCGCCGATCTCGCACTCGACGTACGCGGCGGCCTTGGCGTCGCCGCCGGCGGCCATCGCATGCTCGGAGTAGTCCAGGACGCGGACCGAGCGGGTGCCGAAGCTGGACAACGCGTCGACGTACGCCGACACCGGGCCGTTGCCCTCGCCGTGGATCTCCAGCTCCTGGCCGTTCATCGTGACCTTGGCGTCGATGGTGTCGACCCCGTTGTTCTGGGTGCGCACGCCCAGCACCTGCAGCGGGCCGGGGGTCTCGATGTACTCGTGGTCGAAGATGTCCCACAGCTCCTGGGAGCTGATCTCCGCACCGGAGGTGTCGGTGGCCTGCTGGACGACCCGGGAGAACTCGATCTGCAGCCGGCGCGGCAGGTCCAGCTTGTGGTCGGCCTTCATCAGGTACGCCATGCCGCCCTTGCCGGACTGCGAGTTGACCCGGATGACCGCCTCGTACGTACGGCCCACGTCGTGCGGATCGATCGGCAGGTACGGCGCCTCCCAGGGGTTCGCGGTCACCGTGGTGCCGGCGACCTTCGCCTTCTGCTCCAGGTCCTCCAGACCCTTCTTGATGGCGTCCTGGTGGGAGCCGGAGAAGGCGGTGTAGACCAGGTCGCCCGCGTACGGGTGGCGCGCGTGGACCGGCAGGCCGGTGCAGTACTCGACGGTGCGGCGGATCTCGTCCATGTCGGAGAAGTCGATCATCGGGTCGATGCCCTGGCTGAACAGGTTCATCGCCACGGTGACCAGGTCGACGTTACCGGTGCGCTCACCGTGCCCGAACAGGCAGCCCTCGACCCGGTCGGCGCCGGCCATCAGGGCCAGTTCGGTCGCGGCCACGGCGGTGCCGCGGTCGTTGTGGGCGTGCAGCGAGACGGTGACGGACTCGCGGTTGTTGATGTTGCGGCAGAAGTACTCGATCTGGTCGGCATACACATTGGGCGTCGACATCTCGACCGTGGCCGGCAGGTTCAGGATGATCTCCCGGTCGGCGTCCGGCTGCCAGCGGTCCATCACTGCGTTGCAGACCTCGATCGCGTAGTCGGTCGGCGTCTGGGTGAAGATCTCCGGGCTGTACTCGTAACCGAACCGTACGTCGCCCAGGTACTGCTCGGCGTACTTCATCACCAGGTCGGTGCCGCGGCAGGCCAGGTCCTTCGCCTCGTCCTCATCCATCCGGAACACGACCCGGCGGAACATCGGTGCCAGCGCGTTGTACATGTGGATGTTGGCCCGCGCCGCACCCTGCAGGGCCTGGGCGGTGCGCTCGATCAGGTCCTCACGGGCCTGGGTCAGCACGGTGATGGTGACGTCGTCGGGGATCGCGTCGTTCGCGATCAGCTGGTGGACGAAGTCGAAGTCGGTCTGCGAAGCAGACGGGAAGCCGATCTCGATCTCCTTGTAGCCCATCCGCACCAGCAGGTCGAACAGCTTCTGCTTGCGGCTGGGGGTCATCGGGTCGATCAGCGCCTGGTTGCCGTCACGCAGGTCGGTGGACAGCCAACGCGGCGCCTTGGTGATCTTCTTGTCCGGCCAGGTGCGGTCGGGCAGCGCCACGGGCTCGAAGGCGTGGTAGCGCTGGATCGGCATGCCGCTCGGCTGCTGGACCGGGCGGGACTGCGGCATCGTGCCGAACGGACCGGTGAAGGTCACGGGGGTGGTGCTGGCCTGGGGAACGGTGTTGGTGGTCATTTTCTTCCTCGCTGTCAGGAGTGGCGGGACGGCACGCTTCGACTCCGCAGCGAGGAGGCCGACCTCAGTAGGCCTCGCTGCGGCAAGGAAGGAGAATCAGGACCTGTGCCACGTCAGTGACTTTAGCCGAAGGATCCGAGCTGTCAACCGTCATCCCACCCCGGAGACCGCCATCGGCGCCACGACGAGGGTCGCCCGTTCCACCAGCAGTGCCACCTGGACCCGGCTCGGCACGTCGAGCTTGGCCATCGCATGGCTGAGGTGCGTCTTGACGGTGGCGGCGCTGCAGCCCAGCCGACGCGCGATCTGGTCGTTGCTCAGCCCCTCGTGGACGAGCCGGACGACCTCGGTCTCCCGGTCGGTGAGCAGGGAGAGGAGCCCGAGGGCCCGCTCTGTCTCCTCGCGGTGCCCGGAATCGACGAACCGCCGGATCACATACGTGGTGGCGCGCGGTGACAGCACCGAGTCGCCCCGCTGCACCGTCCGCACCCCGGCCCGGATCTGCTCGGGCGGATCGTCCTTGAGCAGGAAGCCGGCGGCGCCGGCCTCCAGGGCCTCGAACACGTGGCTGTCGAGGGCTGCCGAGGTCAGCGCGATGACCCGCGGCGGGTTGACCTCGCGCTGCAGGCGCGCGGTGACGACGATGCCGTTCATCCCCGGCATGTGGAGGTCCATCAGGACGACATCCGGGTGATGGGCGTGCACGGCACCGATCACGTCACGGCCGTCCGACACCTCGGCGACCACCACGAGGCCCGGATCGGCCCCGAGGATCATCCGGACTCCGTTACGCGCCATCGCGTCATCGTCGACCAGCATCACCCGGACCGGCCGGGCGCCCCCTGCTTCTGTCTGTGTCACGCCAACGACCCTAGGAGACACCTGTGACAATTCCGGTCAGCCGGATGTCTCCCCTTGCCAGGGTAGGGATGCCTCGACCATGAAGTGCCCTCGCTCATCCGGCCCGGCAGTCAGGATCCCGCCCAGCAGGGCGGCTCGCTCCTGCATGCCGATCAGCCCACTCCCCGGCCCCGACAGCATCGATCCCGGCCCGGCCGGCCCACTCGACGCACCCCCGTGGCCGAGCGGATTGTCCACCACCAGATGGACCCCGGCGGCCGGTGCGGCGGTCACGTCGACCCGCACCGGCTGCCCGGGTGCGTGCTTGACCGTGTTGGTGAGGGCCTCCTGGAGGATCCGGTAGGTGGCCCGGTCGAGCAGGTCACTCGCCCGGTCGGCATCCTGGACCAGGATCGTGGCCTCGAGACGGACACCGTAGGCCCGCGCGGACCCGACCAGCTCGGGCAGGGCCAGCAGTCCGATCGCAGGCAGGACCTCGGGGCCGTCCGCCGCAGCCGACGACCGCACCGAGGCCGGCCCGCGGAGCGCGACGACCGGGTCGCGGAGGTCCTCCAGCGAGCGGTGGTCGCTGCCCGGGAGTACCTCTCCCCGGATCATCCGGGCCAGTCGGCGTGCGGTCGCCCCGGTCACTCGGCGGGCGAGCACCGATGCAGCGCTCACTCCAGGTCGTTCCAGCATGGGGTTGATCATATGTTCGATTCCTGGCGTGTACATCAGCCGTTCGGGTGACCCCGACGGCCGCCGGCCACCCGAAATGATGACCATGGCGAGCCGGTCGGCCGATGTGGCGCAGGTGCCCCTGCCGGTTCCATGGAACCTGTCAGCCGCACCAGACAGGAGACGCAGATGTCCCAGGCGCCCTACCCCCAGCCCGGGCCCCAACAGCCCGGCCCCCGGTTCCAGCAGGTCCCCGGCCAGCCCTACCCGCCGCAGCAGCCGATCAAGCCCAGGAAGGCGTGGTACAAGCGCCCGTGGTTCTGGATCCTGGTGGCCGTCGTGGTCATCATCATCGGTGTCAACGGCAGCAAGGGCGCCAATCGCACCGCCGGGTCGGGCACCGAGGCGGGCTCACAGGCCACCACTGCGACCCAGCAGACCGAGGCCGCCACCCAGACCCGGGCCACCACCAGCCCCCAGGCCGCTCCCCAGGCCGAGAAGGCCGCCGGCATGAACGAGGCGGTCGACGCCGGAGACCTGCAGTACACCGTGACCAAGGTCCAGACCGGTGTCAGCACGGTCGGTGACCAGTACGTCAACCAGCAGCCCCAGGGCCAGTACGTCCTGGTGACCGTGAGCGTCAAGAACACCGGGAAGTCGGCCACGACGTTCGACTCCAGCCTGGTGAAGCTCTACGACAAGAACGCCGCCCAGTACAGCACCGACACCACTGCCGAGATCTACGCGAACAAGCAGAACACGACGTTCCTGCAGCAGGTCAATCCGGGCAACACCGCCAAGGGCGTGCTCGTCTTCGACATCCCCAAGGATGTCCAGCCCACCCAGCTCGGCGTACGCGGCGGTCTCTTCGGGTCGGAGAAGAAGATCTCACTGTCCTGACCACCACGCCTCCGCTGTTGGGGGGCAGCGGAACGGCGAACGGCCCACGGGTTCACCCCCGCGGGCCGCTTCGTCGTGCCGTACGTGTCAGACCGTGCCGTACGCGTCAGGCCGTGCCGTACGTGTCAGTCGGTGCCCTGGTCGAAGGCCGCGCGGTCGAGCGCCTCCGCCTCGTCATGCGGACCCTTGCCCCCGGCGATGGCCTGCGCGGCGCCGGCCTCCAGCGCGCCGACCAGCTCGGCAGTGGCGCCGCCGACGATGCCCTGCTGGGCGTACTGCTCGAGGCGGGCACGGGAGTCGGCGATGTCGAGGTTGCGCATGGTGAGCTGGCCGATCCGGTCCTCGGGGCCGAACGCGGCGTCCTGGACGCGCTCCATCGACAGCTTCTCCGGGTGGTAGCTCAGCGCCGGGCCCTCGGTGTCGAGGATGGTGTAGTCGTCGCCGCGGCGCAGCCGCAGCGTCACCGACCCGGTGATGGCCGAGCCCACCCAACGCTGCAGCGACTCGCGCAGCATCAGCGACTGCGGGTCGAGCCAGCGACCCTCGTACATCAGGCGACCGAGGCGACGACCCTCGTTGTGGTAGTTCGCCACGGTGTCCTCGTTGTGGATAGCGTTGAGCAGCCGCTCGTAGGCGATGTGCAGCAACGCCATGCCCGGCGCCTCGTAGATGCCGCGGGACTTGGCCTCGATGATCCGGTTCTCGATCTGGTCGGAGACGCCGAGCCCGTGACGGCCACCGATGGCGTTGGCCTCCAGCACCAGCTCGACGGCGGTGGCGAAGGTCCTGCCGTTGATCTCGACCGGGCGGCCCTGCTCGAAGCGGACGGTGACCTCCTCGGTCTTCACCTCGACGCTCTCGTCCCAGGCCTTGACACCCATGATCGGTTCGACGATGTCCAGACCGGTGTCGAGCATCTCGAGCTGCTTGGCCTCGTGGGTCGCGCCCCAGATGTTGGCGTCGGTGGAATACGCCTTCTCCTTGGAGTCGCGGTAGGGCAGGTCGCGCTCGCCCAGCCACTGCGACATCTCGTCGCGCCCACCGAGCTCGTTGACGAAGTCCACGTCCAGCCACGGCTTGTAGATCTGCAGCTGCGGGTTGGCCATCAGCCCGTAGCGGTAGAACCGCTCGATGTCGTTGCCCTTGTAGGTGGAGCCGTCGCCCCAGATGTTGACGTCGTCCTCCTTCATCGCCCGCACCAGCAGGGTGCCGGTGACGGCGCGCCCCAGCGGGGTGGTGTTGAAGTACGCCTTGCCCGCGGTCCGGATGTGGAAGGCGCCGCACTGGAGAGCGGACAGCCCCTCCTCGACCAGTGCCTCACGGCAGTCCACCAGGCGGGAGATATCGGCGCCGTACGCTCCGGCACGCCCCGGGACCGAGGCGATGTCCGGCTCGTCGTACTGCCCGATGTCGGCGGTGTACGTGCACGGAATCGCGCCCTTCTCGCGCATCCAGGCGACGGCGACGGAGGTGTCGAGACCTCCGGAGAAGGCGAGGCCGACGCGCTCGCCGACAGGCAGGGAAGTCAGAACCTTGGACATGGGGGTCAGCCTATCGTCCCGGCCCCGCCCCCCGGCGGACCGTCCGTACGGCCCCGGGCCGCCCCCGGGAGAGCCCGCGAAGCTTCGGGTCAGAAGCCCAGCCGGTTGAGGTACTTCGGGTCGCGCTGCCAGTCCTTCATCACCTTGACCTTGAGGTCGAGGTAGACCGGCACGCCGAGCAGGTGGGCGATCTGCTTGCGGGCGGTGGTGCCGACCTGGCGCAGCCGCTCCCCCTTGTGCCCGATCACGATGCCCTTCTGCGAGTCGCGCTCGACCACCATCGAGGCATAGATGTCGAGCAGCGGCCTGTCCTCGGGACGGTCGGCGCGCATCCGCATCTCGTCGACGACCACCGCGATGGAGTGCGGCAGCTCGTCGCGGACCCCCTCCAGGACCGCCTCGCGGATCAGCTCGGCGACCAGCTGCTCCTCGGGCTCGTCGGTGAACTCGTCGTCGGGGTAGTACTGCGGACCGTACGGCAGCAGGCCCAGCAGGACGTCACCGACCTCCTGCACCTGTTCACCGGTGCGGGCGGAGACCGGGATGATGTGGGTCCAGCTGATGCCGACCTTCTCCTCCAGACCCTGGATGGCCACCAGGTGCTGGCGCAGCCGGTCACCGCTGACCAGGTCGGACTTGGTGGCCAGGGCGACCAGGGTGGGCCGGTTGCGCAGCCGGGCGAGCTGCTCGACCAGGTAGGTGTCCCCGGGGCCGATCCGCTGGTCGGCGGGCAGGCAGACCGCCACCACGTCGACCTCGGACCAGGTGTCGCGGACCAGGTCGTTGAGCCGCTCCCCCAACAACGTACGGGGACGGTGCAGGCCGGGGGTGTCGATCAGCACCAGCTGGCCGTCGGGGCGGGTGATGATGCCGCGGACGACGTGGCGGGTGGTCTGCGGCTTGTCCGAGGCGATGGCGATCTTCTGCCCCACCAGGGCATTCGTCAGCGTCGACTTGCCGGCGTTGGGCCGGCCGACGAAGCAGACGAAGCCGGACCGATAGCCGTCCGTGTCGTTGTCGGTGGTGCTCTGGTCCGCCATCACTTCTCCTCCGTGTCGTCGGCCGTCCGTGGCGCCGAGTGGCCGCGTTCGTCGCCGGTCTCCTCGTCCCCGGTCCGGGTGACCAGGACGGTGCCGATCTGGTTGCGCCGGCCCTGGGCCCGCTCGGCCACCAGTTCGAGGCCCTCCCAGCGCACCACCGAGCCGGCGATGGGCACCATGTTGAGCAGCTTGGCCATCAGGCCGCCGACCGTGTCGACGTCCTCATCGTCGAGCCTGCGCCCGAACAGCTCCCCCAGCTCGTCGACCGCGAGACGCGCCGAGACCCGGTATCGACCCCCGCCGAGCTGGGTGATCGGGGCCACCTCGCCCGCGTCGTACTCGTCGACGATCTCCCCGACGATCTCCTCGAGGATGTCCTCGATCGTCGCCAGGCCGGCGGTGCCGCCGAATTCGTCGACCACCATCACCAGATGCGAGTGGGTGGCCTGCATGTCCCGCAGCAGGTCGTCGACCGGCTTGGAGTCGGGGCACCAGACGGGCGGGCGCATCAGCGAGGAGACCTTCTCGGTGGTCTGCGCCTGCGGGTTGTCGTACGTCCGCTTCATCAGGTCCTTGAGGAACACGATGCCGACGACATTGTCCAGACCGCCCTCCCCGACCACCGGGATCCGGCTGAAGCCCGACCGCAGCGCCAGCGAGGTGGCCTGGCGCAGCGTCTTGGTGTCATCGATCGAGACGATGTCGGTCCGCGGCACCATGACCTCCTTGACCATGGTGTCGCCCAGCTCGAAGACGGAGTGGATCATCCGACGCTCGCCGGCCTCGATCACGTCCGACTCCTCCGCCTTGTCGACCAGCTCGCGCAGTTCCGCCTCGGAGGAGAACGGCCCGTCGTCGAAGCCCCGGCCGGGGGTGAGGATGTTGCCGAGCGCGATCAGCAGCTGCGGGATCGGCCCCAGCACGGTGGTCAGGCCCGTCACCAGGCCCGAGGTGCGGGTGGCGATCCCATCGGCGCGCTGGCGACCCAGCGTCCGCGGCGCGACCCCCCAGGCGATGAACGAGACGATCACCATCGACCCGATGGCGAGCAACAGCTCCGCCCAGTCGCGCAGGTCCAGGCCCATCACGACCCGGGTGACCAGGACGATGGCGGTGACCTCGAGGATGGTCCGGATGAACAGCACCGCGTTCAGCGTGGGGGCGGGGTCCTCGGTGATCAGCTCCAGGCGCCGGGCGCCGGGCGCCCCCTCCTCCACCAGGTTCTGCGCCCGGGCGTGGGAGAACGAGTGCAGCGCCGACTCGATGGCCGCGAGGAACCCGGCGGCGACGGCGAGGACGAAAGCAATGACCAGCTGGACGATGTCCGGCTCGCTCATGCCTTCCCGCCCGCGCTCGCCCGATGGGCCTCGTACGCCGCCATCAGGCGATCGTGCAGGCCGAACATCTCGGCGTGCTCCTCAGGGGTGGCATGGTCGTAGCCGAGCAGGTGCAGGATGCCGTGCACCAGCAGGTACTCCGCCTCCTGGTCCGGGGTACGGGCGTTCTCGGCGGCCTGCCGTGCGGTCACCGCCGGGCAGAGCACGATGTCACCGAGCAGGCCGGCCGGCTCCGGCTCGTCCGGCTCCGGGATCCGCAGCTCGTCCATCGGGAAGGACAACACGTCGGTCGGGCCGGGCAGATCCATGTACTTGACGTGGTAGGCCGCCATCGTCTCCTCGTCGACCAGCACGATCGACAACTCGGCCTGCGGGTGGATCCGCAGCTCGCCGAGCACCCAGGTGGCCAGCGCGGTCAGGCCCTTCTCGTCGGCCTCGTCCCCCGACTCGTTGTTCAGTTCGACGCTCACCGGCGCTTGGTCCCCTTCTCCTGGTTGTCCTGACCGCGGGCCGACTCGAACCGGTCGTACGCGGCGACGATCCGCCCCACCAGCCGGTGCCGGACGACATCCTTGCTGGTCAGCTGGCAGAACGCGATGTCCTCGACGTCACCCAGGATCTCCGGGACGACGCGCAGGCCGGAGCGCTGGCCGCCCGGCAGGTCGACCTGGGTGACATCACCGGTGACGACCATCTTCGACCCGAAGCCGAGACGGGTGAGGAACATCTTCATCTGCTCGGCGGTGGTGTTCTGCGCCTCGTCGAGGATGATGAACGCATCGTTGAGCGTACGGCCGCGCATGTACGCCAGCGGGGCCACCTCGATGGTGCCGGCGGTGAGCAGCCGCGGGATGGAGTCCGGGTCGACCATGTCGTGCAGCGCGTCGTACAGCGGCCGGACGTACGGGTCGATCTTGTCGCTCAGTGTGCCGGGCAGGTAGCCGAGGTGTTCGCCGGCCTCCACCGCGGGGCGGGTGAGGATCAGCCGGTTGACCTCCTTGCGCTGCAGCGCCTGGACCGCCTTCGCCACAGCGAGGTACGTCTTGCCGGTGCCCGCCGGACCGATGCCGAAGACGACCGTGTGCCGGTCGATGGCGTCGACGTAGTGCTTCTGGTTGAGCGTCTTCGGTCGGATGGTCCGGCCGCGGTTGGACAGGATCGAGTGGGTGAGCACGTCGGCGGGGCGCACCTCGGCCTCCCCCGCCAGCATCCCGACCAGCCGCTCGACGGCGTCACCGGTCAGGCCCTGGCCGGTGCGGATGATGGTGACCATCTCGGTCAGCGCCTCGGTGCCCGCCCGCAGGGCGGCCTCGTCGCCGGACAGATGGATCTCGTTGCCCCGGACGTGGATGTCGGCGTCGAGGACCCGTTCGAGGATCCGCAGGAACTCGTCGCGCGGGCCGAGGACCGACACCATGTCGATCGAGGCGGGCACGATGAGCGTACGGACCCCTCGGCCCTTGTCGTCATCGATCACGTCGACGGTGCGCACGCTGGACAGGATGCCTCCGAATGTCGCGGGACAGGGCCTCCCGGGGCGGGAGGACCGGATGGCTCCATCGTAGTCGGACTCTCAGTCGTCGCGGCGTTCCGCTTCCTCGACCTGGTCCTCGTCGAGGATCTGGACGGCGGCCTCCTCGGCGCTCGCGGCGCCGCCGGAGATGCCCACGTCGTGGCCGATCAGCCCCGCCTCCCGGTCCTCGCCGTCGTAGCCGGCGTTGTCGTCGACCAGTCGACCGGCGCGCCGGTAGTCCCGTTCGTCGTCACCGGTGCCGTTCCAGTCCGGCTCCTCGAAGCGCTCGCGCCCCGGGTCCTCGCGCTTGATCCGCTGTTGCAGCCCGACGGGACCCTCCAGAACCTCGGTCATGGCGCCCGACCAGTCGTCGGGGGCGATGATCCCCTCATCGAGAGGATCCTCGACCCCACGCTCGACGAGACTCTGCTCCGGGTCGAGCTGGTCGACGACCTCCGACGGGTCCGTGTTGGCTTCGTCGTTGTAGGTGGTCATACCCACAGTGTGCCTCGTCCGGACCCGGATCGTGCGTCGTCCGGGTAGGAGACCGGGGAGGTGTCGCGCCACATGGATGGGACGTGGGCGTCACGTGGATGAGACGTGACGTCACGTGAAAAACAAGGCCACCTCCCCCAAATGGTCAGACCATTCAATTTGGTCAGACCATAGAGGTACTGTCGTTCCGACAGTCAATGACGATCAGGAGTCTCCCCATGGCCACGTCGACGGCGCACGACCACACCACCCTCCTCGGTTCGGCCGGGATGTACTCCGCGAGTGAGTTCGACCGGCGTTCCCTGGCCCATGACGCCTCCCACTACCTCGTCGTCCCGCAGATCGTGGCCACCCCCCGGTCCGCCGACGACATCGGCACGCTGTTCCGTGCGGCCCGCAGCAGCGGCCTGCCACTGACCTTCCGCTCCGGCGGCACCAGCCTGTCCGGACAGGCCCAGGGCCGCGGCATCCTCGCCGACACCCGGGCGAACTTCCGCGGCATCGAGGTCCTCGACGACGGGGTCCGGGTCCGGGTGCAGCCGGGCGCGACCGTCCGCGCGGTGAACCTGGCGCTGCGCCCGTACGGTCGCAAGATCGGTCCCGACCCGGCTTCCGAGGTCGCCTGCACGATCGGTGGCGTGGTCGCCAACAACTCCTCCGGGATGGCCTGCGGCACCGAGTTCAACACCTACCGGACGCTCGAGTCCATGGTGCTGGTGCTGCCCTCGGGCACGGTGATCGACACCGGCGTCCCGGACGCCGACGAGAAGCTGCGCCGGCTCGAGCCCACCCTCTACGCCGGGCTGGACGGCCTGCGCGACCGGGTCCGGTCCCGCCGGGACTCGGTCGACACGATCCGCCAGCAGTTCTCGATGAAGAACACCATGGGCTACGGGCTGAACTCGTTCCTCGACCACGACCGCCCGGTCGAGATCCTGGCCCACCTGATGATCGGTTCGGAGGGCACGCTCGGCTTCGTCGCGGAGGCGACCCTGCGCACCGTCGAGGTGCTGCCGGCGATCACCACCGGCCTGATGGTGTTCGGGACCATCGACACGGCGATGGCGGCACTGCCCGACCTGGTGGCGGCCGGGTTCGCGACGGTCGAGCTGATGGACTCGGTCAGCCTGCGGGTCGCCCGGACACTGTCCGGCAGCCCCCGGGCGATCACCGACCTGCAGGTCAAGGACCACGCGGCACTGCTGGTCGAGTTCCACGGGCACACCACCGAGGAGCTGGCCGACCGGATCGCCTCCGCCCGGCCGGTGACCGACCAGCTGCCGTTGGCGGTGCCCTTCGGGATGGCCGAGGACGCCCGCCGGGCCGCCGAGCTGTGGACCGTCCGCAAGGGTCTGTACGCGGCCGTCGCCGGCAACCGGCCGAGTGGCACGACCGCTCTGCTCGAGGACGTCGTGGTGCCGGTCGGCGCGCTGGGCCGGACCTGTTCCGAGCTCGCCGAGCTGTTCGTCAGGCACGGCTACCAGGACTCGGTGATCTTCGGCCACGCCAAGGACGGCAACATCCACTTCATGCTCAACGAGCAGTTCGCCGGCGGGTCGCAGACGGCCCGCTACGAGGCGTTCACCGACGACATGGTCGATGTCGTCCTCGGCCACCACGGCTCGCTGAAGGCCGAGCACGGCACCGGCCGGATCATGGCGCCGTTCGTCGCCCGCCAGTACGGCCAGGAGCTGTACGAGGTGATGGTCGCGGTCAAGCAGCTGTGCGACCCCGACGCACTGCTCAACCCGGGCGTCGTGCTCTCGGAGACCCCCCGCTCGTACGTCCAGGACCTCAAGCAGTCCCCGACGGTCGAGGAGGAGGTCGATCGCTGCGTCGAGTGCGGCTACTGCGAGCCGATCTGCCCCAGCCGTGACCTCACCCTCACCCCGCGCAAACGGATCGCCCTGCGCCGCGAGATCACCGCCGCCCAGCAGGCCGGCAACACCGCACTCGCCGACGAGCTGACGAAGGCCTACCGCTACCAGGGCATCGAGACCTGCGCGGTCGACGGCCTGTGCTCGGTGAACTGCCCGCTCGACATCAACACCGGCGACCTGGTGCGCCGGCTGCGCGCCGAGGGCCACGGCAACGCCTCACAGGCCGTCTGGGACGCCCTGGCCCGCAACTGGGGCGGGCTCACCGCGGCCGGCGGGGTGGCGATGAACGTCGCCGCCGCCGTCCCACCACTCGCCACCGCGGCGACCGACATCGGCCGTGCGGTGCTCGGCCACGACAACCTGCAGCGCTGGACCTCCGACCTGCCGCGCGGTGGCAGCCGCCGGGCACCGCGGCACCCCGCCGGACCGGTGGCGGTCTGGTTCCCCGCGTGCATCCACAACCTGTTCGGCGCCGCCGAGGGCGGGCCCGGCGTCGGCCCGGCCCTCGACGCCCTGCTGGCCCGGACCGGCACGACGGTCGACATCCCGGAGGGGATCAACGGGCTGTGCTGCGGCACGCCCTGGTCCTCGAAGGGCTTCACCCGTGGCCACGCCACGATGCGGGAGAAGGCGCTGCCGATCCTGTGGGAGGCCACCGGCCACGGCCGGCTGCCCGTCGTCGTCGACGGCGCCTCCTGCACCGAGGGTGTGCTGAAGTTCCAGCACACGGACCCCGACCCGAGGTACGGGGAGCTGACCATCATCGACGCGGTCGAGTTCGTCGCCGACCGGCTCCTCGACGACCTGGTCGTCACCCACCCGTACGACACGGTGGTGCTGCACAACACCTGCTCGATGACCCACCTCGGCCTCAATGCCGCGGCACGGGCGATCGCCGAGAAGATCGCCTCGTCGGTCATCGTCCCGGTGGCGACGGGCTGTTGTGCCTTCGCCGGCGACCGCGGCATGCTGCACCCGGAACTGACCGCCTCGGCGACGAAGGGCGAGGCCACCGAGGTGGCGGCCCGGACCGGCCGGGACACCGGACGGACGGCGTACGCCTCGGCCAACCGGACCTGCGAAGTGGGAATGACCCGGGCCACCGGGCAGACCTACCACCACATCCTGGAGCTGCTCGACCTGGCGACCCGGCCCTGACGGCTCAGTACCGGCGGTCCTGACGCTCACCACCAGCGGCCTGACGGCTCATGCCTCACCACCAGCGGCCTGACGCCTCATGCCTCACCACCAGCGGCCTGACGCCTCAGGACCGCCGGTGGTGCCCGGAGTAGAAGCGGCCGAGCACCTCGTCGCGGCAGTCCTCGAACCGGCCCTCCTCCAGCGACGTACGGATGTCGTCGACCAGCCGGACGGTGAACCGCTCGTTGTGGATCGTCGCCAGTGTGGCCGACAGCATCTCCTTGGCCTTGAACAGGTGGTGCAGGTAGGCGCGCGAGTAGTGCGTGCAGGTGTAGCAGTCGCACGAGGGGTCGATCGGGCCGAAATCGCGCCGGTTCTCGGCCCGGGTGATGTTGAACCGGCCGTCGCGCGTGTAGAGGGCGGCGTTGCGCGCGACCCGGGAGGGCTGGACGCAGTCGAAGGTGTCGGCCCCGTTCTCGATCGCGGTGAAGAAGTCGTCCGGCTCGGAGATGCCGAGCAGGTGCCGCGGCTTGTCGGCCGGCAGCTCGTCGCTGACCCAGCCGACGATGGTGCCCAAGTTCGCCTTCTCCAGCGCCCCACCGATGCCGAACCCGTCGAATCCGCACCCGTCGACCGTCATCTCGGCCAGGCCGCGGGCGGCGGACCGGCGCAGGTCCTCGTACTGGGCGCCCTGGACCACCCCGAACAGCGCCTGGTACGGCCGGCCGACCCGCTCCTCGGTCAGCCGTCGATGCTCGACCAGGCAACGCCGGGCCCAGCGCCGGGTGCGCTCGACCGACTCCACCTGGTACGCCCGGGTGTTCATCAGCGTCGTCAGCTCGTCGAAGGCGAACATGATGTCGGCGCCCAGCTGGTGCTGGATCCGCATCGACACCTCGGGGGTGAAGCGGAGCTGATCGCCGTTGAGGTGGGAGAAGAAGGTCACCCCGTCCTCGTCGACGAACGCCCGCCGCGTCTTGCCCTCGGCGATCACGTCGTCGTTCTGCAGGCCGGTGGTGTCCATCGCCAGGACCTTCTTGAACCCGGCACCGAGGCTCATCACCTGGAAGCCCCCGGAATCGGTGAAGGTCGGCCCCGGCCAGTTCATGAAGGCGCCGAGTCCACCGGCCTCGTCGACGATGTCGGAGCCCGGCTGCAGATACAGGTGGTACGCGTTCGCCAGCACCGCCTGGGCACCGAGCTGCTCGACCTGGCCGGGCGTGACCGCCTTCACCGTGGCCTTGGTACCGACCGCCACGAACGCCGGGGTCCGGATCTGCCCGTGCGGGGTGCTGATCACCCCCGTACGCCCCCGCCCGTTGTCCAGCTCGACCTCGCGACGGAAACCGAACGCCGACGGACCTCCCGGCGAGCGCGCCCCGCAGCCTCGCCCCCGGGCGGGCTCTTCCGGGACGCGCTCCCGAACGTGGTCAGCCCGGACGGGCCCTGGGGCGGACTCCGCCGCGCGCTCCCGCGCGACGTCGGCGACTGGACTGGCGGGCTGACTGGTCAGGGTTCCTCCCGGTGAGAGCGTACGACGTCGGATGCGGCCGCCCCAGGATACCCGGGCAGGCGGGCCGGTCCCCGGACGACCGGGCGGGCTCGGCGGATCCACCGAGCGGCCTGTTGGCCGGGTCGCTTCCCGTACAGCCCGATCGGCCCGATCGGCCCGATCGACTTGACCGGCTTGACCGGCTTGACCGACGTCAAGGATTCCGACGGGCGCCCACCGTACGGTCGAAGACATCAACCATCGGACATCCCGAACGGGGAGGGATCTTCACCATGTCCATCCGTACATCGTCCATCCGCGCTTTCCTGCGCTCCGCCGTCGAGGCCGTCGTCCCGGTTGCCCGGGCGCACTGTGACACCGCCCAGGGCCCTGCGGTCACCGACGGGCGCCGCGCCCTGGAGACCGGCGACATCAACTACGCCTACAAGTGGCTCCAGGCCGATCCGGCCGCCGAGGCCGAGCTGGCCGAGGTGTTCACCCGGAGCCTGGCCGTGCGTACCCTCGGGGAGGACGCCCGCTGGGTGGCCGACCGGCTGTTCCTCGAGACCCTGGTGCGCCTGCACCGGATGGGTGAGGGCGTCGGGTTCACCGGCATCCAGCCCACCGGCACCCGGATCCCGGCCGTCGTCGTGGCGGCCGACCGGGCCCTCGAGACCGGTGACGACACCGAGGTGCGCGCCCTCGTCCCGGCCGAGCGCAGCGCCGAACTGCACCGCCGGTTCAGCGTCGCCCTGGCCAAGCGGGACTTCGACATCGACGACGTCGACGCCGCCCGGGACTTCGTCGCCGCGTACGTCAGCTTCTTCAAGTACGCCGAGGGCGAGGAACACGAGCACGCCCACGGGCATGAGCACGGTGGGCATGGGGACGGCGGGTCGGAACACGACAGGCATGAGCACAGCGGGCCGGAACACGAGCACCATGTCCCTGCCGGACACGCGCACTGAGCTCGGATCCACCGCGTATCGGTACGGGGCCGGCGCACACCGACCCGGTGCCACCGCACTCGGCCCCGGGAGCACGCCACACCGGCCCGCGACCACGCCACACCGGCCCGGGACCGGCGCACGCCGCAAGCCGCGCTGGTCGCCGCTGGTCCGGGTGGAAGGACGCTCAATGCTGCCGACCCTCCGGCCGGGTCGGGTGCTTCTCACCCGGCCGGTGAGCGGGCGGCTGAGGGTCGGCGACATCGTGGTGATCGCGGCACCCGACGGCGGCCGGCTGGTCAAGCGGCTGGTCGCCGGTCCCGGTGCCCTGGTCCGGATGGGCGCGGGTCGGCTGAGCGTCAACGGCCCGCGGCCCGAGGGCGCCCACGTCGAGACCTGGCGGGTCCCCGCCGAGCACTGGTTCGTCGTCGGCGACAATCTCGCCGAGTCCGACGATTCGCGGGTGTGGCGGCAGCCGTACGTCTCATCCCGCGCGATCATCGGGGTGGCGGTCGGTCGATGACTCCCCGTGGCTCCATCGTCCCTCAGCCGCCGCGCTTTCACGGAGCCGCCTCAGTTCCATTCAGCTGCCGCCCGCCGGCGCGCCGCGGCTGAATGAAACGGCCGCGGCTGGCAACGACAAGCGCGGCTGAATGAAGCGGCCGCGGCTGAATATGGGGGGCGGCCGCGGCTGGCGACGCAAACCGCAGCGACGACGCCAAGCACGGCTGAATGGAACCGCAGCGAGGCCTGTCAGACCCCATGCACCTGGAGGCCTGTCAGACCCGATGCGAAGGGTGCACCAACGCCTGAGCCTGGGCGAGGCCGACGATCCCGGCGCTGGAGCTGCGCAGCACCCCGTCGTTGACCAGCACCGGGACAGCCCCGGCCGCGACGAGGACGGCGAGCTCCTCGGGAGCGATCCCGCCCTCGGGCCCGACGATCAGCAGGACGGTGCCGACCCGGGGCAGGTCGAGCCCCGCCAGCCAGTGCTCGGCGGACTCGTGCAACACGTACGCGGCGTCGGCGGTCGGCACCAGCGCGGCCAGACCGGCGGTGTCGACGACGTCGTGGACCGTGGGCATCCGGAGCCGACGTGACTGCTTGGCGGCCTCGCGGACCGTACGGCGCCACTTCTCGGTGCCCTTGGCGGCCTTCTCGCCGGTCCACCGGACGATCGCCCGGGCCGACTGCCACGGCACGACCTCGTCGACGCCGGCCTGGGTCATCATGTCGATGGCCTGCTCGTCGTGGCCGCCCTTGGCCAGTGCCTGGGCGATCACCCAGCGGATCGCCGGCCGGGGAGCGTGCAGCAGCTCGTCGGCGCGTACGTCGATGCTCTTCTTGCCGACCGCGACGACCTCGCCGCGGATCCCGCTGCCGGCCCCATCGGTGAGGACGACGACCTCGCCGACCCGGATCCGCCGGACGACGGCGGCGTGGCGGCCCTCCTCCCCCGCCAGGGTGACGACGTCACCGAGGGCGGGGGCGCCCGCGAACTCATGCAGGAAGACCGGATCGGTCATCGGTCCACCTCAACCTTCGAGGGCCTCGCAACTTTCGAGGGCGTGCAGCTTTCGGTCACCGCTCCGCCTCAGCCCTCGAAGGCGTCGCGCAGCTTGCCGAAGAAGCCCTTCTCCTTGGCGTGGCCGAGCTTGACCTCGTGCTCGCCGCGGAGGTCGGCCAGCTGACGCAGCAGCTCGCGCTGTTCCGGATCCAGCTTGGTGGGGGTCTGCACCAGGAAGGTGACGCCCATGTCGCCGCGACCGTTGGACCGCAGCTTCGGGATGCCCTTACCCCGGACGCTGATCCGGGTGCCGGACTGGGTGCCGGCGGGGATCTCCACGTCGACGAGGGACTCCTCGGCCGTGGCCCCCTCCTTCTCCGCGTCCAGCGTGGGCACCTGCACCGACGTGCCGAGCGCGGCGGCGGTCATCGGGACCCGGACGACGGTCTCCAGATCGGCACCCTTGCGGGTGAAGTTCTCGTGCTGCTCGACCCGCAGCTCGACATAGAGGTCACCGGCGGGGCCGCCGCCGGGGCCGACCTCGCCCTGGGCGGACAGGTGGATCCGGTTGCCGGTGTCCACCCCGGCGGGCACCTTGACATTGAGCGTCCGGGTGGTGCGCACCCGTCCCTCCCCGGAGCACTCCGGGCAGGGGTCAGGGATGACCGTGCCGTAGCCGCGGCAGGTCGGGCACGGCGAGGAGGTCCGGATGTCGCCGAGGAAGGACCGCTGCACCTGGGTGACCTCGCCGGCGCCGTGACACGTCCGGCAGGTGACCGGGGCGTTGCCCTCGGCCGAGCCGGAGCCACCGCACCGGGAGCACAGCACCGCGGTGTCGACCTGCAGTGCCTTGGTCGTCCCGAAGGCCGCCTCGGCCAGGGTGAGTGACATCCCGACGAGGGCGTCCTGGCCCTTGCGCACCCGGGAGCGCGGGCCCCGCGAGGTCGCCTGGCCGAACATCGACCCGATCAGGTCGGTGAAGTCGAAGCCGCCGGCTCCGCCGAAACCGCCCATGCCGCCGAAGCCGCCACCCATCCCGCCGTGGCCCATCGGGTCACCACCGCGGTCGTACACGGCGCGCTTCTGGGGGTCCTTCAGCACCTCGTACGCCTCGTTCAGCTCTTTGAACTGCTCGGCGGCGTCGTCGGTCTGCGCGACATCGGGGTGCACCTTCATGGCCCGCTTGCGATAGGCCTTCTTGATCGTCTCCCCGTCCGCATCGCGGCCGACACCCAGGATCTCGTAGTAGTCCTTGCTCATGTCCTCGTCATCCTCAGGCCAGGAAACGGCCCACATAGCGTGCAACAGCGCGTACGGACGCCATCATCGACGGATAGTCCATCCGGGTCGGTCCGACAATACCGAGGGTCGCCCAGACATCCTGCGGGCTGCCGTAGGCACTGGCGACCATCGACGTCGACTGCAGCCCCTCGTACGGGTTCTCCCCGCCGATCCGGACGAACACGTCGTCCGAGGTGGCGGCCTCGCCGAGCAGCTTGAGCAGCACGACCTGCTCCTCGAGCGCCTCGAGCACCGGCCCGACGGTCGACTCGAACTCGCTGGCGAACCGGGCCAGGTTGGGCACCCCCCCGACCACGACCCGGGTGCTGGGCGGGGTGCCGAGCAGCTCGAGCAGGGTGGTGATGGCGACCCGTGCCGCTGCCCGGTCCTCGGGCCGGAACTCCTCGTCGACCGACGCCAGCACCTCGATCGCCCGCTGCGCCGAGCGGTCCACGACGGCGGCGGCCAACCGGGTGCGGATCTCGGCCCGCAGCTCCTCGTCCACCACGAGGGTGAGGGTGTGCTGCTCGACCCGGCCGTTGGAACTGACCACGATCAACATCAGATCGTCGGCGCTGAGCCGGATCAGATCGACGTGCCGGACCACCGTGGAGGAGATCACCGGGTACTGGACGATGGCCACCTGGTGGGTCAGCCGGGCCAGCAGCCGGACGGTCCGGGCGACGACGTCGTCCATGTCGACCGCGCCGGACATGAACGTCTCGACCGCCCGCCGCTCGGCCACCGACAGCGGCTTGATCTCGCCGATCTGGTCGACGAACAGGCGATAGCCCTTGTCGGTGGGGATCCGGCCGGCACTGGTGTGCGGCTGGGTGATGTAGCCCTCGTCCTCCAGGACGGCCATGTCGTTGCGCACCGTGGCCGGCGAGACGCCCAGCCGGTAGCGCTCGACCAGCGCCTTCGACCCGACCGGTTCCTGACTGGAGACGTAGTCGGTGACGATGGCGCGCAGCACGGTCAGCTTGCGATCGTCGAGCATGTCCCCTCCTCACCCCTCCGGGGTGGCACCCGGCCGGTATTGGCACTCCGCCACTCCGAGTGCCAGTCTAGCGCCATGAGCCATGGACCCTCCCCAGCCGTTCCTTCCGTCGCTCTCGGCCCCTGGGAGGCGATCGGCGAGCGTACGTGGCGTGCGGTCGCCGAACCGGAATCGGTCACCATCGGGCTGGTGGCCGGGACCGGCGGAGCGCTCGTCATCGACACCGGGAGCACCCCCGCCCAGGGCGCCGAGATCCGGCGTACCGCGGAGGCGGTCGCTGGGGTGCCGGTGGTTGCCGTCGCCCTCACCCACGCCCACTACGACCACGTCGGCGGGCTGGCCGCGTTCCGCGACCTGCCGATCCATGCCCAGCGCCAGCTGGGCGCACACCTGACCGACCCGGCGCTGCTGGCGGACCTGGCGCCGTACGGGGCGAGCGCTGCGGACCTGCCGGTGCCGACACACACCTTCGGGGTGGCCCACGCGGTCGATCTCGGCGATCGGGTGGTGGAACTGATCTCGGTCGGCCGGGCCCACACCGACCACGACGCCATCGCCGTGGTGGCCGACGCCCGGCTGATCTTCGCCGGCGACATCGTGGAGCCGGCCGGCCCGCAGCTGGGCCCGGACGCCGACCCGGAGCGCTGGCCCGGCTCGCTGGACCATCTGATCGGGCTGATGCTGCGCCCCGATTGGCTGGCCTACCCCGGCCACGGCGGCCCGATGGCGATGGCCGACGTCACCCTGCAGCGCGGCTGGATCGCCTCGATCCTCGGCGAGGTGACCAACCTGGTCTCCGACGGCATCCGCTACGAGGACGCCGAACAGCGCGGCGACTGGCCCTTCCCGTGGCAGCGGATCGCCCCGGGCGTCCGCACCGCCTACGACCTGCTGGCCGCCCGCGGCTTCGCGCCGCGCGACCAGCTGCCGATCATCCGCAAGGACGTCCGCGAGGACTGAGTTGGCGGCCCGGGTGCCTGAGCCGCGGACGCCGATGGTCATGGTGGGACGACCGTGGCTCACGCAACCCGAGGTCACTCGGGCCGAGGTCACTCGGCCTGAGCGAGGCGCCCCAGGATCACTCGGCCTGGGTCGGGGTGGGCCGGGTGCCGAGCCGGGGGCCCAGCGCAGCGCGGACCGAGGCCGCCAGCGGCTCGGTGGCCCCGACGACCATCCCGAAGCCGTCCGTTCCGGGGACGTACGCCGACCCGTCGGTGAGCAGCGCGGTGCCACCCATCTCCTCGACCATCAGCATCCCCGGGACGTGGTCCCACGGGCGCGGCCGGCCGTAGACGAGGAAGTCGGTCTGGCCGGTGACCATCCGCGGGTAGTCGACACCGCAGCACAGCGCGCTGGTGGTGATCAGGGGCAGCGCCGCGTCCGCCGACCGCTGCTGGATCACCACCCGGGCCGACCGGCCGCGCCAGTCGGCCGGGTCCGCCGACGGGGCCGGCCGGGAGACCTGTTCGCCGTTGCGGGTGACCCCCTCACCGCGCACCGCGACGTACGCGGTGGCGTACTCCGGCTGCCAGATCCAGGCCCGGACCGTACGGCCGTGGCGGACCTCGCCGATCATCACGGCGTAGTCCTCCTTGCCGTTGACGAAGTTCTTGGTGCCGTCCACCGGGTCGATGGTGAAGCCGTGCGCGGCACCGAGGAGGTGCGGCGGCAGGCCGGGGTTGGCGGCGGTGGCCTCCTCGCCGATGATCAGCGCATCGGGATAGGCCCGCGACAGGATCTCGGTCAGCCGCACCTCGGACTCGCGGTCGGCGACGGTGACCAGGTCACCCGGCCCCTTCTCCGCGATCTCGTCGCTCCGCAGAGCTCGGAACCGGGGTCGGATCACCTCATCGGCGACCTGCTGGATGATGTCGAGGACCTGGTCGGTGGAGAGCTCACGGGGTGCCGCCATGTGCCCCACTGTGTCACACGTCATGTCCGGCCCGGGCAGGGGCCCGCGGCGCGGCCCGGCTCAACTCTCCCGGTCGAGGTGGTCCTGGGTGACGAAGTCGATCAGCCGCTCGACCTCGCGCAACAGCCCGGGGTCGAGATCGTTCCAGTTGCCCACCCGGGACAGGATGAACTGCCAGGCCGCGGCGATGTCCGCCTGGTCGGTGTGCGGCCAGCCCATCGCCGCGCAGACCCCGTGCTTCCAGTCGGTGCCGCGTGGGATCCGGGGCCATTCCTGCAGTCCCAGCCGGGCCGGTTTCACCGCCTCCCAGATGTCGATGTAGCGATGGCCGGTGACCAGCACGTGGTCGCCCCAGGGGCCGGCCGCGACCTGCTCGACGATGCGTGACTCCTTGCTGCCGGGGACCAAGTGGTCGACCAGCACACCCAACCGGTGCCCGGCACGGGGGCCGAACTCGGCCACGATGGCCGGCAGGTCGTCCATACCGCCCATGTACTCGACCACGACGCCGACGTGGCGCAGGTCGTCGCCCCAGACCTTCTCGACCAGCTGGGCGTCGTGTCGGCCCTCGACGTAGATCCGGCTGGGCAGCGCGATCTTGGCGGACTCGGCCGGGCCGACCCGCGACCCGGAGCGGGTGTGGGTGGGGTCGGCGCTCCGGCGCGCCGGCGCCTTCAGCGTCACCGGCTCCCCCTCGAGCAGGAAGCCCGGGCCGAGCGGGAACGACCGGCGCCGGCCCTTGCGGTCCTCCAGGACCACCAGGCCGTTCTCCCAGCGCACCACGGCGCCGCAGAACCCGCTGGCGGGATCCTCGATCACCAGCCCGGACCGCACCACCTCGTCACGGGAGGGCGTCGTCCGCCGGCTCCGCTGGGCTCCGGCGGCCAGCACGTCGGTGGGGTATCTGCTCGTGGCCATGGTCAGAGGCTATGTCGGGGCACCGACACCGCCCGTCCGCGACACCCGGCCGTTATCGGACGGCGATCCGGCTCGCCCGGCTCACAGAGCATGACGGCGACCAACCTCTCATCTGTCAGCAGTCTTGCGTCGACGCTATGACACCACCCACGGAGGCCACACGGATAGCCTTTCGTCTACATTCCACCGTCCAATCACCCCAAGAACCGAAAGACATGTTAGCGTCCTGGCGACACGTCAAACCGGGAGGAATTTCAGGTCCATCAAGAAGACCGCCACTCGAGCAATCACTGCAGGGATTCTCCTGACCACAACTGCGGCCGGGATCGCCTCGGCAGACAACGTCGGAGGTGGCATCTGGAACCACGGATTCGGCTTGACCACGGTCTACTCGAATTACTATCACCCCAGCACCTGCCACGGTTCCACCGCGATCGGAACCGTGAAGAACTACTCAGGCAACACCAATCCCGGAGTATGGGCATACGCTTCATCACAACGCACCAGTTCGGGCACGAATCAGGCCTATTGGAATTACTGCTGACAACCACACCGCGCAGCATCTTCATGCTCGTAGCGTGGGCCGGACTCTTGGCCCACGCTACGAGCATGACATCGGCACTGAACGTAAGGAAAGCCACACATGATCATCCGCGTTCTCCGCGGCAGTTACCTGCTGGCAATTCTCAGCGGGCTACTGTTCGGCTGGGTGGCCGCCACGATCTACGATGAGTCAGGGATCACCGTCGCCGGATCGTATGTGGTGGTCCGGGATGCCGAACCCGACGCAAACCTTACGGCGATCCCGGCAGCGATGGAGGACTTTGCTCACGCCCACCGGGTGAACATCGCCGAGCAGGTCCTGACTCTCGACAACAGTCTGGGGTCGCGGAATCTCTATCTCTTCGTGGGCGATCCGAAACACAGCAGCGCCCGATGGCTATCCGATGGCTACCCGTCGTTCTCCCACGCAGTGCGAACGACCGTACAATCGGCCGACGAATTAGGTGACGTCGATCCGCGCGCCTATTACTACGTCATGGCCGGCCCGCAAGTCGCAGAATCATTGGCGGCTCATCTTCGCCCATTGGGTGTCAGCGCCGTCGCCCACGACAACAACGACCCATCGTCGTTCGTCCGCGTCTTCGTCGACACCCCCGTCTGGTGGGGGTTCGTGATCATCACACTGACCGGCGCGGCCCTCGCCGTTGCTGCGGTACTCGGGAACGCCGAGAGCTACGGCGCTCAACGGCTGCTCGGCCGGTCCTACGGTGTGATCCTTCTGCGGGATCTGCGCCTCTGCGTACGGCCCATGGGTCTTGCCCTCGGAATAGGGGCTATCACGTCCGCATCCGCCCACCTGATGCGCAACGGTTTCGGGCACCAGGCGGGAACGCTCGCATTGGTCAGCGGCATCCTGATCGTCAGCCAGCTTCTCGTGTCACTGCTTGCGCACAGCACGGCAGTGGCGCTGACGTTCCGGACCTCGGTCGTCGACGCGCTCAAAGGCGAGCTTCCGAGCGACCTGGCCACGGTCGCTGTGGCGGCGATCCGCATCCCGGCCCTCATCATGACCGTCGTCATCGCCACGACCTGGCTCAGCACAACGGAGCTGAACACGCTCTACCGCACCCAGCGGCACCACTGGGACACCGCTGCGGTCTTCATTGCGACCAGCGGCACGGTGACGACCGTGCCGACCCGCGACCAGAGGGACGGCACGCCGTGGGTTGCGATCGGACAGATGGTCAGACAAGCCGACACGCAGGGCCAGGTCATCCTGGCGAAGGAGAGCCGGATCCTCACCGACGGACCCCCACTGTCTTCGGTGATCGTGAACCCGACGCTCTTGACGGCCCAGCCACTCCTCACGACAGATGGATCGACGCTCCGAGCGCCCCGGAGCTCCGACGAAGCCTTGATCGGCATCCCAATCCAGCGCTGGGAACAGCGCGACGCCATCCTCGCTGCAGTCGGCAGAGATTTCCACGACACCGCCCAGTACCAAGGGGCAACGGCACCTCGGCGCCTGATACCGGTGCAATTGCAGAACGACCAGCAGGTGTTCACGTACGGCAACGCTCTGTATCAGGTCGAGCACTACACGGTGAACAACGCTGTGGTCATTGCGCTGCCCGCAGGCAGCCCAGCAGTCACCGACGACAACCTCGCGGCGTGGTCAACCCAGCAGGGAATCGTGTTCACCGACAAGGAGTCGGCCACAGCCGCAGTCCGGGCCCATCGGCTCGATCGAGTGATCAGTGGCATCAGGACCGTCGCCTCTGCGGGCGCCGAACAGATGTATCAACGGGCGCTGACCGAGCGCATCCTCGTCATCGCGCTGGGGGCCGGGACCTTGTCCATCGTCGTCACTTCGGTGGCGACGGCGACGGTGTTCGTCTCCCGACACCGCAGGCGCATCTTCGTGCGTCATATCCACGGCTGGCCACTGCCGCGTATCATCGCGCTCCCGTTGATCGGTGACCTGACTGTAACGACAGGACTTGCAGCCTGGGGCGTCAGCCGACAGGCCCGAACCGTGGACATTATCGCCCGGGGATTCCCCGCTCCCGATCCCCATCTGGCCGCATGCGCTCTCCTCATCGCCTTTCTCGGTGCGACGGCCACGGCGATAATACTGGCCCGAATCTCACAGCTCACCATCCTCGACTCCACCGCAGATGCCTAAGGAACCCCATGCTGCACATCGACGGCCTCACCAAGAGCTATGGCAGGCACATCCTGTGGAGCGACCTCACCCGTACGGTCCCTTCCGCAGCAATGACCGCCCTGACAGGACCGAGCGGCAGCGGTAAGTCGACCCTGTTGAACTGCATCGGCCTGCTCGACCGCCCGGACTCCGGCGACATCAGGTTTGACGGACGCCCGCTCTCCGGTGTCTCGTCACATCGCGCCAGGATCTTCCGCCGCGACACCCTCGGCTATCTCTTCCAGAACTACGCCCTTATCCCTGACACCACGATCAAGGAGAACCTGCAGGTCGCGCTCCCTCGTCTCAGCCGCCGAGAGTCCCGTGCACGGCTGGCCGACGCCCTGGCAGCGGTCGGTCTGGCGGGGCGAGCCCAGGAGCCGACCCACCACCTCAGCGGTGGCGAGCAACAACGGCTCGCCCTCGCACGCCTGATCGTCCGGAAGCCGGCCCTCATCCTGGCCGACGAGCCCACCGGGGCGCTGGACGAGGACAATGCCACGATGGTCATCGGGACCCTGCGGCAGTTGGCGGAGGCCGGTGCGACAGTGCTGATCGCGACCCACAATGCGACGGTACGGGATGCCTGTGGGGAACAGATCGACCTGACCTGCACCGGTCACCCCGATGGCCCACCTCCCGGACCGGTGCCCCCGGGTCTCAGTCCAACAGGTCGCGGACGATCCCGTCGGCCAGCAAGCGTCCGCGTAGGGTGAGGACAAGCTGCACCTGTCCGGCGGCCTCGCGGACCTCCGCCAGCCCGCGGAGGACCAGGTCGGGCACTCGGCGACGCTCGGTCGCCGTCAGCACCTCCAGTGGCAGCCCGTCGGCCAGCCGCAGCTCGAGCAGCACCCGCTCCACCCGGCGCTGCTCGGCGGTGAGGATCTCGCGGCCCTGCGCGGGCGTACGTCCCTCGGCCAGCGCCCGGGCGTACGCGGCGGGGTGCTTGCGGTTCCAGAACCGTACGCCGCCGATGTGGCTGTGCGCGCCGGGCCCGATCCCCCACCAGTCCGCGCCCCGCCAGTAGCCGAGGTTGTGGCGGCACCGGTCATCGGGGGTCCGGGCCCAGTTGCTCACCTCGTACCAGGACAGGCCGGCCGCACCGAGCTCCTTCTCGGCGACCAAGTACTTGTCGGCCAGATCGTCGTCATCGGTCATCGGGATCTCGCCGCGGCGCACCCGAGCGGCGAACCGGGTGCCCTGCTCGACGATCAGCGCGTACGCCGACACGTGGTCGGGCCCGGCGGCCAGTGCCGCCTGCAGGCTGTGCCGCCAGGAGTCCACGCTCTCCCCCGGGGTGCCGTAGATCAGGTCCAGCGATACGTGTCGGAAGCCCGCCGCCCTGGCCGCACCGACCATCGCGGCCGCCCGGCCGGGGGTGTGCACCCGGTCCAGCAGCCGCAGCACCTGCTCGTCGGCGGACTGCATGCCGAACGAGATCCGGGTGAAGCCGCCCTCGGCCAACTCGGCCAGCCCCTCGGCGTCGATCGACTCCGGATTGGACTCGGTGGTGACCTCGGCGTCCGCGGCGAGCCCGAACGTGTCGCGGACGCCGTCGAGGAAGCGGACCAGGTCGCCGGGCGGCAGCAGGGTGGGCGTCCCGCCACCGACGAAGACGGTGGACACCGCCGGGACATCGGGCCCGAGCACCCGGCGGGCCAGCGCCAGCTCGGTCAGCGCCGCGTCCACGTACGTCCCGCGGGTGGCGCCGGGCCCGGTGCCGAGCTGGTCGGCGGTGTAGGTGTTGAAGTCGCAGTAGCCGCAGCGGGTGGTGCAGAACGGCACGTGCAGGTAGATCTCCAGCGGTCGGCGGGCCGCCTCGGCCAGCGCGGACGCCGGCAGTGTGCCGTCCGGCGGCACCGGATCGCCGTCAGGAAGCGTGGATGGCATCAGCTGTTCCTTCTCATCCGGACCATTCTGCCGCGCCGCAGAGCCCGTGGAATACTCCGATCCTGGAGCTTCCTATCGACCGGGGGTGACGCCGACG